>CACYKP010000027.1 GCA_902775025.1 uncultured bacterium
AAAGATATCTCTTCGTCTGTCATATCTTCAGGCACAAGATGCGCAACATTTTTTAAATGTTCTTCCGAAACGTAAACTCTTTCGCTAAATCCACCGGGGCGGATATTTGTAGATTTAAAATGTTCGCACATAGAAACATTTCCGTGTCTGCAATAAACACATTCTCCACAAGGAATATGGTGTGAAGTAACAATTTTATCGCCTATTTTAAAACTTGTTCCGGAATCAATCTCATCTATTATTGCAACAATTTCGTGTCCTAAGACCGCACCGTCGTGAACAATCTTTTCCCTAAACTTAACAATATCAGACCCGCAAAGTCCGCAGCCCAAAACTTTGACTATTGCTCCTTTACGTCCGTCTAATCTTATATCCTCAACTTCTTTTATAACTATCTTTTCGCCTTGTACCTGAGCTGTTTTCATATTCGTATTCCTTTTTTTACAAAATGTATGATTGTTCTGCTTTTCCGTATTATTTAATTTTTATCTTTATGCTTTTTTTAATCGTGCAAATTTTGTATTAGCGTAAAAATATCTTAAAATCTGGTATCCGTTATACCCTCTTTTAGCAAGATTATTTGCACCATGTTGGCTCATACCGACTCCGTGCCCATTTTTCTTTACCCCATCATCAAAGGATGGAACAGATTTTATAAAAGGAAGATCGTGCAGCCAAACCTGACTTGCACTTCTTGTTTGTCCGCCCGCAGAAGCAGAATAGTATGCAGGAACAATTTTGCCTTGGCAGACCAAAACAATTCCTTCTGTTTCTTCTACTGCCTGATTTGTTTGAACCGTTTCTGCCGAAGCTCCGCCATATGCCTGATCCTCCGGTGTGTCTTTTAAATCGTATCCGTATTTACCCCTTTTCCCCATATTGGCAAGAGCATAACTTCTTGCTGCAATAGCCTGCGCTTTATGAGCTTCTATCTCCCACCTAGGTGGCATTTCCGAAGGAACAACCCCTTTTATATATAATTCCAAAGGCAAGTCATTCATAACAGTAAGAGCATTATCGTCATTTATTATTTTGAAATGTCCTCGATACCATTTTCTTTTGACGCTCACAAAACCTTTTTCTTCGGGTTTGATGATTATTTGATCGGTTTTAATTTTTCTGTATTGTCCGTCTATTTTTATTGCAATAACACCTTTGTAAGGTTTTAACTCATACCCTTTCATTTTGGTCATTTCATACAACAACTTATTTGTCCTTGCATCAAGAATTTGAGCCTTTGTAGAAGCCCCTACATAGGTTTTACTGACACGAGTCTGCAAGCCTATTTTAATTGCAAAACAAGGCATTACAAAAAATAAATATACAAATAATAATATTAAAACTCTTCTCAGCCCCATATATATATTATACACTAAACATTAAATACGATTAAAATAATCCATCCCGCCAAGCATATAAAATGAACCGCATATAATATTTAGTTTCTCTGCATTTAATTCCGTATACGGATTATATTTTTTTGATTTAAATTCACAGGCTGCTGAAAGTTCTTCATAAGAACAAGCATCTGTATAATTGAATTCATTGAAGTATATCTCATCACCTTCTCGAAATAATATTTCCAGCATTTTTTTATAATCTTTTCTTCTTAAGCAACCAAAAACAAATCGCCTTTTTTCATAAGGGAAATAATAATCCAAATTATCTCTTAGAGCTTTTATACCGTTAGGGTTATGAGACGCATCAATAATTAGATTTTTTTCTTTTATGTACTCAAATCTGCAAGGATGGTTCACGTTTTTTAAACCGTTTAAAATAGTTTCCTCCTTTATATTGGGGAAAAACTGATTTATTGCAGTAAGAGCAAGCGCCAGATTATCAATTTGATGTTTTCCCTTTAAAGATAGTGCATCTATAAAATCTTGACGAACAAACGGGGTTACAAAAATAAACAATGAACTTAATTCATCAGCTCTGTCTTTAATCTCCTCATACCCCATACTTGTAATTACAGGACAACCCATTTTTATAATACCTGCTTTTTCATAAGCTATTTTTTCTTTTGTATCACCAAGCCTGTCAGTATGGTCTAAATCGATTTGAGTAATTATTGAACATAAGTTTTTCTTAATTACGTTTGTCGCATCTAATCTTCCGCCCATGCCGGTTTCGAGTATAGCAACATCGACTTTTTTTTCTTTAAAATACAAAAACATAATTACCGTAAGTATCTCAAATTCGGTTAAATGTATTCCTGTATTAAAAACTTGCTCTGTATATTTGGCAAAATCTTCCTTTGAAATATTTTCGCCGTCAACTTTTATTCTTTCCGTATATTCCCAAATATGAGGACTTGTATAAAGTCCGGTTTTATATCCGGCTGCTCTTAATATACTTTCTATAATTGCACAAACAGAACCTTTTCCATTAGTACCTGCAACATGAATACAGTTTAAATCGTCCTGAGGATTGCCTAATTTGTCTAATACGTTAGAAATCCTATCCAACCCTAAATCTATATAAAAATTATCCTTTGAGGTTATTAATTTTATTGCGTTTTCATAACTTAACATATTGACTAAAACCACTCACAAACATTTTCTTTACAAAGACCTGCCTCTAATTCCTGAATAATATTTGTTCTTGTCATCTCGTAAGTAACAGGAGTAATTGATATTTTGTTATTCCTTATTGCAACAATATCTGTTGAAGCAGCCTCCGGCTCATTAATTAATTTCCCTGCCAACCAATAATAAACCTTTCCCCTTGGGTCAATACGTTTTTCATAATCGTCAGTAATTATTCTATTTCCCAACTCAGTTATAGCAATCCCCGAGATATCTTCTTTTTCAAGTGCAGGAATATTAATATTTAAAATTGTTTTTGGAGGTATTTTATATTTATCAAGTCTATTTAACAATTGTGCAATAAACTCTGATGCAAATCTAAAATCTTCATAATCACTACTTAAACTTGCAAGAGAAGTAGATATACTCTGATATCCCATTATAGCTCCTTCCATTGCACAACTTACAGTACCGGAATAAAGAATATCTGTGCCTAAATTTGGTCCGTGATTGATTCCTGATATTACAAAATCAGGTTTTTCCTCCTCTGATAGAATTGCATTTATTGCCAGTTTTACACAGTCGCTGGGTGTTCCTGTCGTCATCCAACACTTTTTGGCACCGTATTTAGGATCAATTTCTTCAACCCTTAGCGGCGTATGCAAAGTAAGAGAATGACCCGCAGCAGAACGTTCTCTATCGGGAGCTATCACATATACATTATGGCAAGGAGACAAAGCTTCTACCAAAGCCCTTAGCCCGTTCGATAATATTCCATCATCATTTGATACAAGAATGTTCATTTATATACTTTCTCTGTTAATCTTCTTCTACGTTACCACCAAGCCATTGTTTATGCATACGATTTATAACATTTTTTTGTTTTAAATCAGTAATTGCATTATCCAAAGCATGTTTTAATTTATCCGCACCTTTTCCTTGCTTAAAGCCTATACCATACGGTTCTTTTGAATATCTTTTTGGTATAAGAGTAACGTCTTTATCTTCCTGCACAAACCGCCTTAAAATTGTATCATCAGAAGTTATAGCAATTATTTTATCGCTTTTTAATGCTCTATAAGCGTCTTTATATGTTTTAAAACCTATAACATTTGCTGTCGGTGCAATATTTAACATATTCTTTTCTGCTGTTGTACCCCAAACCACTCCGACATTTTCACCTGACAAGTCTCCTAATGAAGAAATTTTGCTACCTGATTTTATCAATATTGATTGACCGGCAGAATCGTACGGAATAGAAAAGTCTATAACCTGCATCCTTTGAGGAGTTATTGTTAGTGTTGCGATAACAATATCAACTTCGCCGGTCGAAGCCTTAATTAGTCTGTTACTTGTTGTTACTGGAACAAAAACAACTTTTTGTCTGTTATTAAAAAGATATTGTGCAATATATCTTGCTAAATCAGCATCATACCCGCTTAGTTCACCTTTTTCATTATAAAAGCCAAAGGGTTTGGAATCTGTATTTATACCTACTTTTATAAACCCTCTGTCCATAATATCATCATATATATCGCTCTCAATAAATTTTTCAGGCTTAATAACAATATAATAAAAAGCTATAAGACAAGCAAATACTGCAATAATAATCAATCCGATTCTGTTCATAATTCGAGTTTCGGTTTCCTTCCGCATGATTTGTCTTCATCACAAAAGCCCAATCGCTCACATTTTGGCACCAAATACGGTTTAAGCCAAGGTTCAACTTTTATAAGTTCTTCACACATAGCCTTAACCATTAACCTGATTTCCGTTTGAGCTCTGGAACACAGTCTTAAATTTGCAACATGAATAAGCTCTCTAAGGTTCATACTTGCAACAATTGATGTTGAACAAGCATTAGGTAAAACGGCTCTTGCATCCTCTGCAGGAACACCTGCATCTACAAATTCTTGATATTTATCAGAGATTTCTCCCATAAATTCGATAAATTTTTTCTTTAATTCTTCATTTTTTTCAATTGTCGGAGGAATTAAATAATCAAACTGCCCTTTTTCCTTAACATACCTTTGTGATTTTTGAGAGAAAGACATATGTCGATGCCTTACAAGCTGATGTGTACAAGCTCGTGAAACATTTGATATGGCAAACGTTACCTGAACGTGTTCTATAACCGAATAATGACCTGAGCCGACAACCCTATCTATGAGTTTAAGCATTTTTTCTTCATCATCAACACTGTTATAGATATTTATAGGCATATCTGCACTATAACAAGTTCTTGCTGCGGTATAAATAGTTTTAAGCATGTTTTCCGGTCTTGAAATAAGATGGACAACAGGCTTGTTATTATGTTCTTCCATATAAATCCTCTCTCTTTTTTATTAATAATATCATGTTTTAAAAAGCATGTATAGTAAAACGTCGAGCATAAGCTCGACGTTTTGATATAATATAAAGCTTACTTTGTATTTCCTGTTGAAAAAGCGGCTGCTTCCTCGTAAGGATTCTCAATTCCGGAATCCACTGCTGCTTTATAGGCAGCTTCAAACATCTTATCTGAATTTTCTGCTATTTGCGGATTTTGCATTAAAGCTTTTAAGTCGTTATTAACACTATCAGCATCCTTTACTAGCATTGAACGCCCTAAAGCTTCTGCTTTCGGATCAGAAAAATCTTTTAACTTTGGCTCTTCCCCCTCATTTACCCCTTGAGAAACATCAGGTGTTTGCTTTTGTGAACTGCTGAAATTTACCTGATTAATACTAAAATTAGGACCATTAATTTCACTCATGTTTTATTTACCTCGCTTTTGTTTATTATTATATCATTTTTTCGTCTTTATCAACCATCCATCCATACTAAAACGTGTAAATAAGTTTTTTTGCTAGGTAGCATATAATTTTGTTACAAAAGTTTACTTAAACACAAATTACCTGAGTTACTTATTCGTAAATTTAATTATATCCGTGATATAATTTTAATAATTGGAGAGGTTAGGATATGATTAATTTTTTATTGAAGTTAATGGGTGATCCCAATGAGAAAAAAGTTAAAAAAATCATGGGGATTATTGAACATATAAATAAGTTAGAGCCAGAATTTGCAAAGCTTTCAGATGATGAATTAAGAGCAAAAACAGACGAGTTTAAACAGATTTTAGCTAACAGACAAAAATCCGATAATCCAAAAGCTGACAAAATATTAGAAAAGGAGGCTTTGGATAAAATTTTGCCGGAAGCATTTGCGACTGTTCGTGAGGCAGGTAAACGTGTCCTTAACATGCGTCACTTTGACGTACAGCTCATAGGTGCGTATTTCCTTCATAACGGTCATATCGCCGAGATGAGAACAGGTGAAGGTAAAACTCTTGTGGCTACTCTAGCCGCTTACCTTAATGCTTTGACGGGAAAAGGTGTTCACGTTGTAACGGTAAACGATTATCTTGCAAAACGTGATAGTGAATGGATGGGTAAGATATACAAGTTTTTAGGTTTGACTGTCGGTGTAATTTTGTCAAATCAACATGACGCAGACGAGTTTAACCGCAAGCGTGCAGCATATAACTGCGATATTACTTATGGTACAAATAATGAATTCGGGTTTGACTATTTGCGTGATAATATGGCGCCTTCTAAAGAAAATCTTGTCCAAAGGCCTTTTAACTATGCTATTATCGACGAAGTTGACAGTATTTTGATTGATGAAGCAAGAACTCCTCTTATTATAAGCGGACGTGTTGAAAAATCAGCAGACACTTATACTCTGATGGCAAAGGTTGCTCCGCAGTTAGAAAAAGACAAAGACTATGAAGTTGATGAGAAGAATAAAAACGTAATCTTTACGGAAGACGGTATTGATAGAGCGCAAGAAATCATTGGGTGCAAGGATTTATTTGATATAAATGTTCAATACGCTCACGATTTGTTGAACGCTTTAAAAGCAAAAGAATTATTTATCAGAGATACCGATTATGTAGTTAAAGACGGTGAAGTTGTTATAGTAGATGAGTTTACAGGTCGTATGATGCCGGGGAGAAGATGGTCAGACGGACTTCATCAGGCAATAGAGGCTAAAGAAGGGGTTGAGATTCAGGATGAAACTCAAACTCTTGCAAGCATAACTTTCCAAAATCTGTTCAGACTTTATCCTAAACTTTCAGGTATGACGGGTACTGCAATGACTGAAGAAGCTGAGTTTGGAAAGATTTATAATCTTGAAGTTACAGCAATTCCTACGAATAAACCTGATATCAGAATCAATTATCCTGATGTAATTTATAAAAATGAAAGAGCAAAATATAATGCTGTTGTAAACGATATTATAGAGCAAAACAAAATCGGCAGACCTGTTCTTGTCGGTACTGTTAGTATTGAAAAATCTGAATACATATCATCACTTTTAAAGAAAAAAGGTATAAAGCATAATGTTTTGAATGCTAAACAACACGAAAAAGAAGCGTATATTATTGCTCAGGCAGGTCGTGTAGGGGCTGTTACAATTGCAACAAATATGGCAGGCCGTGGTACCGATATTCTTTTAGGCGGTAACGCTGAATTTTTGGCTAAAGAAGAATTAGAGAAAAAAGGCATTACTCCTGAAAGCAACAACTATGAGCAGTTGAAAGATGAAGCATTAGAGAATGCACGAAAAATAACAGAGCAAGAACACGCTAAAGTTGTTTCCTTAGGCGGCCTTCATGTCATAGGTACAGAAAGACACGAATCAAGACGTATTGATAATCAGTTAAGAGGCCGTGCTGCACGTCAGGGCGACCCCGGTTCTACAAGATTTTTCTTATCGCTTGAAGATAACTTAATGAGAATATTTGGCGGAGATAAGATTGCAGGCTTGATGGCAATGTTACAAGTTGATGAAAATATGGCAATCGAATCAAAATTAATTACTCGCCAAATTCAATCTGCACAAAAGAAAGTTGAAACTTATCACTTTGATATCCGTAAGAGCGTTTTGCAATATGATGATGTTATGAATATTCAGAGAGAAAAATTCTATGCGCAACGAAGAAAAGTTCTTGAAGGTAAAGATTTGAGAAACGATATTGAATATATGATAGATAGAGAAATCGACAGACTGCTTAAATCATACATTACACCTGAAATGAATCCTGAAGAATATATTCCTGAGGATTTAAAGACTTTGATAAGCGAACTTCATTCAATAATACCTCAGCTTTCATATATATCAGTCGATGATATTAAAAGCTCAAGGTTCCATAAAATATACGATATGATACGTGAAGCAGCACAAAAAGCGTATAAAGACCACGAAGAAGAGATTGTCGGTTTCTTTAACAATATTTCCGCTCAATATGATCCGACATTTGTACCGCAGGAGGTTTTCGGAGCGGATAACGTAATGCGTTCTCTGGAAAGAGATGTGTTGTTAAGAGTTGTTGATAATCAATGGATAGACCATCTTCATAATATAGATATGCTCCGAGATGGCATCGGATTAAGAGCTTACGGTCAAAAGGATCCTTTAATTGAATATAAGAAAGAAGCTTATGACTTGTTCAATAAAATGATGTATGAGATTCAATCAAATACCGTCAGATACATTTTCCGTGCCAAATTTGGAATACAATTTATCTCTGATGACGGTGATGTAGAAATTGTTGAGGGGTAAATCAACAATCACATCACATTCAATGTCTGAACCCTTAACACAATTGTATCCGCCGTTTTTAACACTATTACTTTTTAGAGTAATGTCTTCCGGAACCGTTAAATTTTTCGGTAAAGATTTGTAAATCAGACTATTTTTACTAACAAAATTCCTTATATAGCCATTATAAGTTAACGGATTTGATTCAATATAAAAATCATCGTTTAATTTGTTTTTGCTAAGATAATACCCCCAAGCTTCGGCTTTAGTTATATAATAAGGCTTAGAATTTACGGAATATTTTACATCAGCCAAATCCTGTCCAAGCAAACCTGCATTTTCATCGTTTTTACTTTCATAATATGAAATCCTGGTAAGCATATAATTCGGTTCAATTTCCGGAATACCTATCGGACAGACTCTGCCTGTATCAAGAGCTGCAAAAGCAAAGATATCCGGCTCTTGTTTGGGCGGATTATAGACCATAGAATTTGGCAGCTTATTTCCGTTCAAATCAGCAAAAACCAGCATAAAATAATGCTCGGCATTATTACTTTTTGGCAACATATTTGATATATAGAATTTAATACCGTTCATTGATATAAAATGCGGAGTTTTCAAATCTGTGCCCAAATCACTTACTGCAGGTGCAGAGCAATTAATATTTTTAGAATTTATATATTCCGTAAGCATCAGACAAAGTCGCTTTATGTGTTCAGCATCGGACACCTGAACTTCCGAACCGTTAACAACATCTTTTTTTACAAAAGGATTTTTTAAACTTGTAAAATTAAAAGAGTTATACAAAGCTTTATCAAGGCTGTGATATACGTTAGAATATGCATATTTAACAGACTTGTCTATATTATTTAGCGTCCTTAATCCATATACTGATACTATACCTATAATTGCAGTTACCAATAGTAATTCTGCCATTGTAAAAGCTGATTTTTTCATAATTTATTCACACCTTTATTTGCAATTTGGAGCACATGATTTAATTTGCATATATGTTCTGTTTGTTTTGGTTGAAGAAACATATTCTTTTTCGACATCTCCGACAACTTCCATTTCACCAAATCTGCCGACCTTTATACCGAATTGATCAGGCGCTTTATTGCCGGAACATTTTTTTAGACCATAAGTTGAAAAAGAACTCTGCAAAGTACAATTGTTACCTTTTGAGCCATTTACATCAACAAGTATATATTCATCATTTGCAAAATTACTGACAGGCATTGACCATATCATACCATCACCACTTGTAAAATTACCGCCGCTACTAAGAGCTACTCTTGATTTACAATTTGCAGCTTTTGCTTTATTTAATTTTACAGCAAACAAACCACAAAACTTTTCGTCACCTTTATATGTTTTTCCGTTATATTTTGCTTCGTTTCCACCTGTCATATCACTAATTATCGTATTACCAAAACCTGATTTTGCCAAATTATCTGCTCTTTCAGGATAAAAATCATCATCATTAATAAGCTCTGATACCACACGAGCAGCATTATAATAAGCTTTTTTAAGCATAATCATTTCTTGATTAGGTCTGGAATTAGTTATCATCGGTAAAGTTACTGCCGATATAACACCAATTACAGATAAAGTAATAAGAATTTCTGCTAACGTAAATCCATTTTTTTTATTCATCATAAATCCTCTCATTTCACTTATTACCAAACTATAACAACAGCACCACCGCCGCCCGGACCAGCAGTCATTTGCATTAAACCGCTTTGTACCAGCGGACTGTTTTCATATAAATTAAACGAGCTTGCTGTTGCGTTTTTGTCATTTTCACCTACACCATAACAGTTATACCCTTTATAATTACCATAAGCATATTCTGTTCTTTCTGAATCTTTTGAAGTAGCTATAGTTTCAGATATTGGACCTCCATAAAAAGTAGATTTTACTGTACAGGATGAATCACCTGACTTTTTATACAAACAACCTGAAGCTTCGTTCACTCTGTATCGTGAGCCTCCGCTTTTACTTTTTGTTTTATAATATACAGCTCCATAGAATTTGCCTTTTCTAGCAAGACACTTATCGTTTAATGTTGTACCTGCACCGGCAGCTCCTACATTATATTTAGTTTGGATGTCATATCCTCCGTTATAATTCATTTTTATATTAAATAATTTTGACCAAATAGAAGTAGGTTTCCAATTTGGTTGTGCAGGGCCTGAAGCAAGCCTTACGGTATGTACACCTCCGTTTTCATTAATTCCTTTATTCCATAAATAATAGTTATTTGATACATTACCACTTCCTGATTTTAGTGAGTTGTTATAGCCGTTTCCATCAACAGTTTTGTTAAAGACAACTTTTCCGTCACTTTTTTTACAAATCATTGTTGTAGAAAGTTTTTTACTTAATACGGAAGCATCATCTATGCCATATCTCAGAACGACACCACCTTTAGGAATTGAAAAGGTACAATTGGTACCTAAATCCGTTTCTGTAGAAGATACAACTTTACCTTTATTTCCGTTGCTGCCTAAACTATATGTCTTTGACCAAATCCATGAGCTTGTAGTCATATATGGTTCTTGATGCATTGGAGAACCTGAGAACGGATACAAAGTTTTTACAGGAGACGTTTTTGCATCACTTTCCTTCATCCCTTGAATACTATAACCATTACCTTGATAACTATCATGTATTATATCAACACCATTATATCCCTTATTACCGTAAGCCTGATATGCAACATTTTTTATGAAAAAGTAATCCGTACCATATTTGCAATACCATGCAGTAAAATCACAATAATTCGTAGGACGTACATATTTATTAGGATTACTCTCATCTACATATACATCAGGCTTTTTGCCTCCTGTTGCATTTTGTCTTACTACATTCTTTTTTCCTATTGGGGTTTGCCAAGATATATAATAATATGGCGCTCCACCTGCAGGGTTTAATACAGGGTATCTTTTTTTACTTGAATCTTTTGTAAATTTTGCCGTGTTATCTTTATCATCGCTATAATTAACACTTCTAATTTTGTTATGATCTATAGTTGTTCCCAGAGGTAAATATGTCAATTGATTACCTGTTATATTAGCATCACTTCCGCGTATAAAACAAGTATTACCTTCTTCACATTTTGTACAGCCTACACCAGTATTGGTTGCACAACGCAAAGGATAATAGGTTGATTTTATATTGCTAATATAATTAGTAAATTTTTCTGCACTATTTTTATTGTAATTTATTTGGTAAATCAGTCTGGACAATGTACCCAGCCCTTCATTACCCCCAAGAACCATTACAACTCGAGAACCGCCGAATGTTATTTCGTTGTCAATATTAGTAAGATTAGTATAACTCCAACCTTTCATTCCTTTATAATATGGTTTGAATTCTACCATACAATAATCTCTGATTAGTTTTTTTACTTCATCATTCATAACCGAGCGTTCGTTATAAAGAGATGTGAATCTAGCATTTTTAGGCAAATCCCTCATTAGCATATACTCAAGTTCATCCTTCTCTTTTTGCAGCTCTTTTATTCTTTCTTCTATAGCGTAATGAATGATGTCGTTAACAACATGCGTTATTTGAACACCCCAACTATGTGTATCGTCGCCATACTTATCTCTGGTACCTCTTAGTACGTGAGCTTCCGGATGAGATTCATAAAGAGCCCAAGCTAAATTTGCAACAGAATCATACTCTAACTCATTACCATCTTTGTCATCTGCTAACACATATTCCCATCTTTGATTGATTTCTTTTATAGTATCATTTATATATTTATTATAAACAGGATCCTCAGCTTTTTTAAAAAACGCAGATAAATTTTTAATCCTTTCTACACTACTATACTTCGTATTCACTGTCAATGTATCGGCTATAAGAACTATTAATTTTTTTAAATTTACACGTAATGGATGCGGATCATCATGTGTCCAATCCCAAGTATTGTCCCAGCCATTTTCAACAGTTTCCAATTTAGCAAAATTTAATTTATTACCATAATAATCGTAAAGTGTCTTCTGGGATGTTATTGTATTATAAATTTTAGGATAACAATCGTCAGGTCTGCAATTTGCAATAACACCTTTTAAATCACATATTTGGTCACTACGACTACATATTGTTGAACCTTGGAGGATGCTATATGCCCATCTGCCATTGTTGGTACGTACAATTTCATCATAATTAATATTATTTCGTAAATTATAAATTTCATTTTCTATTTCTCTAATTCTTTTTTCAACTTCCGTTTTACCTTTTTGTGAAATACAAGACGAGTCTATTACGCTGGGATAAGTAAGAGTTACACCGCCTCCGAAACCTGCATCAGCTGTATAAACAGAATCTACAATGTATTTTCCGTTCAAAAAATCATAATAGTCTTTATCACTAAGTTGGTATATATCATATTTGTCGCCGCCGTTACTAAAAAAATCTTTTGCATTATCTAAAGTAATCTCATGGCTGGATGTACCGGATTGACTTGCATCAATATGTGCACCCTTTGTACCGCCTGAACCCGCACTATATATACTTACTTTATACATTGGCGCTTTTGGAACATTAAATGTACAACTTGACACAGACCTGCTTGATATCAAATTCGACCCGTTATATTGTTCTTCGAGCAATGAACCTCCGTTGCTTATACATCTGTAAATTCCGTGTGATATCTTTGGAGGTACTGCTGATATTTTTTTTGTTATCATAGTCATTGATGCAGCCATAACAACCGATAACATTGTAAACATTATCAATACTTCAACAAGAGAAAAACCTTTAAATTTTAATTTGTTTGTCATTGTGATTCCTTTTTGATTTACCAAGATATAAATAACACTATTTGCGGTGAAGCCCCGCCAACCCACTGTTTATATATGTTTGATTGGGGGTGAGACTTCGCTAAATATGCTTTGAACTCATCTTTTGGATGATACACATCGGTATTAGTTTCTGTGCCATCAAAATATTGTTTATAGTAGTACGTTTGCAAGTCTGTCGGATTAGACAGTGTTAATGATTTTTCAAAAAATGGCTCCTGTGTATTAAAATATGTATTGCCATTTATATAATGAATATTTATAAATTTAATGTCAGACCTTAAGTCTACATTACAATTCGGTGCCGCAACAGCAGATGTTTCGGTTTGCCCCTGCATCGTATGAGTATATAATCTGCCACCGCTATAATAACACTCAAAAAAGCCATGAGGCTGTTTTAATTCTTCTTGCGGCTTTTTATGGGTTATTAACTTGGTTGCTGCAACAAAAAACAAAGATATTATCAGCATCGAAATCATCATCTCTGCTAAAGAAAATCCATTTTTTTTATTTTTATTTTTTTCTGCTTTTACCATATTAGTATTATCGCTCCCGAATTGCCTCTTGTACTGTTTGCATTAGACGGTGTACAAGCATATATACTCATTCCGGATATTGTCGTCACATATTTTTTACTATAACCGGAATCACAACCATTTGCATTCATTTCAGAACCCGCACTATTGTACAAATAAGAGGTTCCGTTTTGATTATTTGTTAATCTTAATGCATAAGCATTCGGATTAACGTTATCAACATACAAATATGAACCACTTCCGGCAAACCCTGGACAAGTGCCGTTTGATTCACAATTTTTTAATCCGCCTTTATAATTCAATGATCTTAGCTTTGATAAATAATCAAGAAAATGTGTAGTATTTTCAGGTTTAGCATTCTTTTTAACATTTGTTATAACAGGAATATCTGCTGTAGAAATTTCTATAGGATCATTGTTTATACTACCGTTTACGCCAGAATTTGCAGTTGCAATATACATATTATCACCGACACCCTTGACATAAGACATTGCACCACTGCTTTTCGCAGGATATAACTCTAATGTTCCCGCTAATTTTTCAAGAATTTTAACATTCATTTCGCCATATTGACCGCTCTTTGGATAGCGTGCAATTATTCTTAAAGGTGTAAGTCTGTATTCAAAAGTATTCGGAGTAAAACTTACTGCACCTTTTTTTGCTACATTACTGCCTGCAGTATAATAACTTTCACATGTACTTCCCAGAGGTTTTTCAAACCCACCTTTTGACCCAGGTGTTGAGGTTGTTGATGTCAAATTACTGCAGCCGCCACTAATATTGGATGTACAAGAGGGTGACGATGGAACAGATGAATTATATGTATAACCATCACTTGTTGCAACCGCATCATGACCATCTCCTGACTTGGTTAAATATAAAGTCTGAACGCCGCTTGCATTTGATATTGCAATTCCTGCTCTTTCATAAGTTTCATCAACATCTATTTCGGTATTACCATTAATATACCCTGTAAATGTCTTTGATTTGCCAACTCCTGAAGCTTGTCCTTGTCCATGCACGAAAGTCCAACAATATTCGGTCCCAACTGCTCTTGCAGATGCACTACCTATACTATACCATCTGCCTTCCCCATCTGATGAGTTTTTAAAAGGACCATAACATGATGCCGTAGTCAAACCTCCGACACAAGCAGTATTACAAGCAGAAGATGAATTTATCCTTGCAGACCTGCACATTCCTTTGCCCCCTATACCTATAGGTGATTTAACGGTATATTGAACGGGAATACCATTTGCCATCGTTTTTGCCCAATCATTGAAGGCTCCTTTTACTTTTGATGATAATCCTTCATATTTGAAATCAGCTTTTGCTATATCATCCTGAAATGTACCACCTGCATTTACATAACCTGTGATTGCTGTATTACCAATAGATGATACACCTGTTATTTGGTTTCCACCGCTATTTCCTCCGGCTCCAATTACATACATCTGTAAATACTGCACATTAGGAACAGTAAAAGTACAATGATTTCCACCTACCGCAGTCGCTGTATTCATTGATTTATTTTTGCCGTTTGATTCATAATAATACATTAAAGTATTGCCGCTATAATAACACTCGGCAATACCATGGTTATACCTTACGATAGGATACTTTATCTTTTTAACTCCAACCACAGGAACAAGGGCTGCAACTAATACAGCACTAACAAGCATGCTTATTAGCAATTCCGGAACCGTAAATGCAGATAAAAATCTTTTATACTTCATGTAATTAGCCATAAACCTCTCGTTTAATATTCATTGCTGTATATAAAATGTTATATACTGTATACTGCAAACTTATTTACATTATAACATATAATAGCGACTCTGTGAAGTAATATACTATAAAGATTGATAACTTCAGATGTAAAAAAATACATATTAAAACAGCCTGCATTTGTGCAGACTGTTTTATACCATAATTATATCGTCTTACTGTTTTTGAACAGTACTCTTAATATGCAATTCTCTCAACTGTTGAAGAGAAGCTTCACCAGGAGCATCAGACATCAAGCATTTTGCACTTGCGTTTTTCGGGAATGCGATAACATCACGGATAGATTCTGTTCTGCACAATAGGGCAACTAATCTGTCCAAACCTATAGCTAAACCTGCGTGTGGCGGTGTACCATATTGCAAAGCATTGACCATAAATCCGAATTTTTCTGTTGCTTCTTCTTCCGTTAAGCCCAATGCCTTAAAGATTTTCTTTTGAACCTCTGAAGAGTGAATTCTTACAGAACCGCCGCCTAATTCAGTACCGTTATAAACGATATCATAAGCTATTGATTTTACGTTACCCAAATCACCGCTATCCAATTTATCCAAATCTTCTAAGTTTGGCGAAGTGAACGGATGGTGCATTGCCAAATATCTGCCTTCTTCATCAGACCATTCAAACATCGGGAAGTCTACAACCCAAAGAAGATTGTGTTTGCTTTCATCTATCAAGTTTAATGTCTTACCGAAGTGAAGTCTTAATCTTCCCATAACATCATAAACAAGTTTTGGTTTATCTGCAACAAAGAAGATTATATCGCCTGCTTTAGCACCGGCTCTTTCTTGAATAGCTTTAGCTTGTTCTTCTGTAACAAATTTAAGTACAGGTGATTTTGCAGTACCGTCTTCTTGGTAAATTATATTAGCCAAAGCCTTTGCACCAAATGATACAGCAAGCTTTGTAATATCATCAATATCTTTTCTTGAATATTTAGCACCGCCTTCTATCTTAATACCACGAACAATACCGCCATTTAGAAGGGTATTCTTAACTATATCAAAATTAGATTCTAAAATGATATCGCCGATATCAAATAACTCTAAACCAAATCTTGTATCAGGTTTATCAGAACCGTATCTGTCCATTGCCTCTTGCCAAGGCATTTGTATAAACGGAGGCTTAATATCAACGCCAGCAGCCTTGAATGCATCAACTAACAAACCTTCTACAACTTCAATAACATCTTGTTGTTTAACAAATGATAACTCCATATCAATTTGCGTAAATTCAGGTTGTCTATCTGCTCTTAAGTCTTCATCACGAAAACATTTTGCAATTTGATAATATCTTTCAATCCCGCCAACCATCAATAATTGTTTAAAGATTTGCGGTGATTGAGGAAGTGCAAAGAATTTACCCGGTTGAACACGGGACGGAACTAAATAATCTCTTGCACCTTCAGGAGTTGTCTTAATCAAAATCGGAGTTTCAACCTCCAAAAATTCTTTATTATTCAAATAATTTCTTACGGCTTGAACAATATTGTGTCTAACCTTCAAGTTGTTTAGCATTTTTTCGTTTCTTATATCAAGGTATCTGTATTTTAGTCTGACATCTTCTGAAACATTTTCATCGCCTAAAACAAACGGAAGAACTTTAGATTCCGATAATACGTTTACATCTTGGGGATACATCTCAACTTGCCCTGTAGGATATTTTTCGTTATAAGTTTCTTCAGGTCTTTTTGAGATTTTACCGGTTACCTGAATAACGTATTCACTTCTTACTTTAGAAAATACTTCGTGGACTTTAGGGTTAACTTGCGGATTAGCTACAAGCTGGAAAAATCCGCTTCTGTCACGAAGTTCAATAAACAAAATTCCGCCTAAGTCTCTAACGGTTGATACCCAACCGCAAAGAGTAACTTCTTCATTTAAGTTTGCAAGGTTTAATTCCCCGCAATTTACCGATTTCATACTAGTTTTCAATTTATTATCTCCCTTTATATTTCGCTTTTATATTACATGTTTACTCCAAACAGGGGTAAATGTAAAGTTTAGGTAAATATTATTTTATTAGTTAATATGCATGGTTAAATACTCCTTGATTTAAAGAGAAAAATCATTAAAATAAATAGTATGAAGAAATATTTATTAGTTTTGGCATTATTAATTTTTACACAACCTTTATTTGCTGCCCCAAATAACCAAGGAGGATATGCAGGAACTCCCCCAGGATTTTACGATGACATTGATCCGAATTCTATTGAGGACAATGAAGAAGAAAATACAGAACAACCAAATTACACAAATAACGGTGCTCCTGCTTTTAATAACAACGGAGAATTTCAGGCATACTCTGATGACGGTAGTTTTAACAATTTTCCCGAACCTGTCAAAGCTACAAAAAATTATTCTGAAATATATAAAAATCTTGAGCCTGCTGATTTTTCTTATTTACACAACATTGATCCCGATCAATATTATGATATGAAAGATACTGCTTGGTCAGTTTATCCTCTGTTAAGGTTAAATTCGGCTATTTATTTTAAAAATCAAACAATTGAACCTGGATATTATCTATTGACTCCTCGTGAACACAACAGCAAATGGTATATCCTTTTTAAGCAAAACGGACAAGTCAGGCATATAATTCCTGTATATGACAGAGATTATACTCCTGAATTTTTCTATGACCAACATATCCCAAAACCGAAACTCAAACCTACGCAAAAAATTCACATGAAAACGCTTGATATCATAGGAAAAGTCAAAAGTTCAAAGCGCAAAGAACCTATAAAAAGCTACTTAGAAGTTAATGATTTAGAAAATTATTTTATAAGTATAATTATTTATTACGGCGGACACAAATATTCCACAATTTTTAGAACAATAAGACTTTAGCAAAATTATTGCTTCTCAATATAAACACTTGTAGATGGGAATGCAAAGCTGATTCCTTCTTCTCTGAAACGGTGAATAATTTGTCTTATTACTTTTCCTTTTATAATTTTGTATTTTGCCCAAGCTGTTTCTGTGGTATAAGCAAAAAGTCTTATATTAATGGAGCTGCCTGCAAGTTCTTCTATAGATGTAAACATTCCTGAGCCAATTATCTTTTCATCGTTGGTTGCAATTTCCTTTAATATTTCCACAGCTCTATCAAGTTTTTCATTAGATGTTCCGTATTCTACTCCGACTGTAATATCAATTTTTCTTTTTTTGCATTTTGATACGTTTGTAATTGCTTCATTAGCAATTGTATTATTAGGAACATTCACTACAAAGTTGTCTAAAGTTCTAATAGAAGTAGAACGCAAGTTAATTTTTTCAACATACCCTTCAATATCATCAAACTTTATATAATCTCCGATTTTGTAAACTCTATCACCTAATAATCCAAGAGAGCCAAAAACATTACCAATAGCTTCTTTAGCGGCAAAACCTACCGCTAAACCTGTTATTCCGAAACCTGCTATAAGAGATGAAACATTATATCCAAAGCTTTGAAGAAATCCTGCAAGAAGCATAAATATAATGATTGCTTTTAATACTTTTATTAATATTGGCAGTAAATTTACAAGAGAAGAATCGGAATGCTTTTCCCGCAGTTTACTTGTAATTTTAAACTCAAGCGTGTCTATAATCTTATTAAGCGCAATTATTATAACAATATTTATAATAACCCCGATAATAAAAGGTGAATGTTTTTCCAAAAATCCAAATATCGGTTTTACTATCATATTAAAAGTATCATCTATCATTTTTCATATTTCCTTATTTGTACAATTAAAAACCTTTGCGTTTTCTTAGTTCCTCAAGCTCACTTTGGAATGGAGAGATTTTAGTCAACTTATCCATAATTTTTGGCATATTTTCAATAACATAATCAATCTCTTTTTCCGTATTATACCTTGAAAGAGAAAATCTTATTGAACCATGCAGAGCGGTAAACGGTATTCCCATAGCTCTTAATACATGGCTCGGTTCAAGTGAACCTGACGTGCATGCACTTCCTGAACTTGCACATACACCTATATCTGACAAGTGAAGAAGAATAAGTTCACCTTCAACATACTCAAATCCGATATTTGAAGTATTAGGAACTCTGTTTGTAATTCCTGTATTTAATCTTGCATTAAATACATTCTTTAAAATTCCCGCCTCTAATTTATCACGAAGCTTTTTTACTTCTGTTAATTCGTGGTTCATGTTTTCAAGAGCAAGTTCACCTGCTTTTCCCATACCGACAATATACGGAACATTCTCTGTTCCTGCTCTCATACCACGTTCTTGGTGTCCGCCGTTAATTAGAGGTGTAAGTCTTACGTCAGGTTTAACGTATAAAGCCCCGATTCCTTTCGGTGCATGGAATTTATGTCCTGAAACACCCACTAAATCAATCTTTGTATCTTTGACATTCATCGGTATTTTACCTGCAGCTTGAACACCATCTACAAAAACTCTTGTTTCCGGTGAATGAGATTTTACATACTCTGCAATTTCTTCAACGGGGTGAATTACACCTGTTTCGTTATTTGCCCACATTACAGAAACCAGAGCAGTATCTTTTCTAAGTTTTTCTTTTAATTCTTCGACTTCTAATTCACCTTGTGCGTTAACACCTATGTAATCGACTTCATAACCTTGTTTTTCAAACCACTTATAAGTATTCAAAACGCATGGGTGCTCAACTTTTGTTGTTATTATATGACGTTTTTCCCTATTACAATTAAGAACTCCTTTTATTGCCATGTTAGCTGATTCTGAACCACAAGAGGTGAAGAAAATTTCTTTTTCGTCTTTTGCGCCAAAAAAATCACGCATTTTTACTCTTGCTTCTCTTATTGCAGAGGCTGGCTTTTTTGCAAAATCGTACATACTTGAAGGATTAGCGTACTCTCCGCTCAAATACGGAAGCATTTCCTCTAAAACTTTTTTATCTGTTGCCGTTGTTGCATTATTATCTAAATATATCATTTTTGCCTCTTTTTGTTTTGTTGTGTTGGGGTAGAAACCCCAACCTACAGTATCTACCTTTCCCCCCTCTCCTTTTGAGGAGAGGGTTGGGGTGAGGTAATATTCTCACTCCTATGTGTTTTGTTAGTTAATGCCTGACCTACTTATTGTTATTAGTATTTGTAAAGTGCGGTGTACCACACCAATAACTATACCTGTTCTACTTCAAGGTTTTTATCAACTTTATCTTTCAATATAGATTCAACAAAAGTTTTTATTGTCATTCTTGAATTTTTACATCCTTGGCACATACCTGTCAATTTAACTTTGACTTTGTTACCATCAAGGTCAATAAACTCAATATCGCCTCCGTCTTTTTGGAGTTCTGGTGATATTTGCTGTTCAATAACTTTACTTATTTTTAAGATTTTTTGTGTTGCAGTTAAAGGAGTTTCTTCCTTTTTGTTTTCAGCTTTATAGTATGTATCAATAATATCTTGAATAGTTCCTTTACATCTGCCGCAAGCACCACCTGCTTTTGTATAGTTTGTTACTTCTTCAACAGTTTTAAGATTATTAACCTTTATTGCTTCCCAAATTTGATTTTCGGTTACATTAAAACAGGTACAAACAATCTTATCAGCGGTTTGAGCAGGTAAATCTTCTTCGATTTCTTCTCCGTAATACTTCTTTAGAGCATCTTCGAGAGCTTCATGTCCCATAACAGAGCAGTGCATTTTTTCCTGCGGAAGTCCGCCAAGCTCATCTGCGATATCTTTGTTTGTAATTTTCTTAGCTTCATCTAAAGTCTTACCGATAATCATTTCTGTCAAAATACTTGATGATGCAACTGCCGAGCCGCAGCCGAATGTTTGGAATTTTGCATCAACAATCTTTTCACCGTCAAGTTTTAAATATAATTTTAAAGAATCACCGCAAGCAAGAGAGCCTGCTTCTCCGATTAAATCTGCATTATCTATTTTTCCTACATTTCTAGGGTTTCTATAGTGATCCAATACCTTTTCTGAATAATCCCACATTTTTCACCTCGTTGATTTGTGTTTTTCTTACTTAATTCTATATCAAATAAATATTTTTTTATATTGCCTTAATTAAAATTTAATGATTGGAGTAAATAAGCTAATACAACATATTATTATAGAAGCATCCATTTCTTATTTTTCGTGTTATAATATTTGAGAAAAGGGATATAAAAATGGTAGAAAGCGTAAATTCATCTACAGTACAATCAACAGATGACAGGAATAAAATGTTTTTGGATTGGAGAAAACAACTTCAATCAAGTGCTCAAAACGAACAAAATAATAAAAATATTTCAACAGAAAGAAAATCTCAGTTTTTATCTAATTCTGATATGCTGAATAGGGCTAAACAATTTCTATCCAATGAGGATATTGCAAATAGGGAAACTCCCTTTTTGACAAATGAAATATCATCAGAAGACAGACCGCAGCCATTTCTTCAACCGGCTGATACACAAAATGCAAAATCACCTCTTGAATTAAATCAGGAAGAAGAATCTGACGAAATAGATTTTACTGTCAATAATTATACATTACCAAAAAATGACAGCACCATTTTATCTGAGCTTAAACGAAACCCAATGCGTTCTACTATGACAATACGAGATATTGCAAATGAATATGAACTTTCTTATCAAAAAGCAACTGACATTTATAAAACATTAAATCAAGATTCAAACGGAGTTGCAAGAGAATTTAACCTCCCTGACAGAAACGCAACTGTTTCATATTTGGTATAACATTAGATCAGGTTTCACCTGACAAAATTGTTAATAATATGTGCTATTACTGATAATTCAGTTTTATTTACCCCTAGTTCAATTCAGCATTATCTAATGCATTTTTGCGTTTTTCTTCTTCTTTAATAAATTCGCAGTCTGCTTCAAGACGCTTGTCTTCCATTGCATCAATTAGTTCGTGAATATCTTTAATTTGACCAAGCTCAAAACCGACTTCAGCAAGAAGCACACAATCGTTGCAAAGTCTGTGGTGACCATACACTACAGAACCTGCAAAATCTTTTGTTGAGCCGCAAGCATCGCAAGTGAAAAATTCATGCTCGCAATCAGGGTTTTCTTCTATATCGTCCAAACGCATCTGTTCAACGACCAGTTGCATTTCTTTAACAATTTCTTCTTTCGATTTCATGTTTATAATCCTATCTTTTCGGTTTTACCCAGCATATATTTTAAAGTTATTGTCAGGTGAAACCTGACCTACAATTTTCTATAATTTTTATCTGTAGGTCGGCATAATTCGACCTTATTACAATATTATCTTTACACGCCCTCGCACAGAGCTTTCATTTCGTTTACAGCTTTTTCTAAGCCTACATATACCGCTCTTGAAATAATTGAATGCCCTATGTTTAATTCTACAAGATTAGGAATTTCGTGCATTCTATGAACATTATCATAATTTAAACCGTGTCCGGCGTTAACTTTTAACCCAAAGTTTTGTGCAAAAATTGCTGCACCTTTAAGATCCTGAAACGCTTGTTCTTCGTCTGATGTACCGTATACATTAGAGTATCTTCCCGTATGAAGTTCTATAAAAGGAGCTCCGGTTTTTGAAACGGCTGATATTTGGTGTACATCTGGATCAATAAAGAAACTCACTTCGATACCTTTATCAATAAGAGGTTTGGTAAACTCTATCGCCCATTTTAGTTGTCCTGCAACGTCAAGCCCGCCTTCTGTTGTAAGTTCCTGCCTTTTTTCAGGAACTATACAAACTGCGTGCGGCCTGATTTTGAGTGCAAACTTTTGCATTTCTTTAGTCATAGCCATTTCTAAATTAAGACGAACTCTCGGCATCATTCTAATCATCTCAACATCGGCATCTTTTATGTGTCGTCTGTCTTCTCTCAAGTGAGTCGTGATTGATGCGACTTTGCAGTCTTTACATATTCTGACTGCCGTCATTAAATCAGGATCATTGCCGCCTCTTGCGTTTCTTAGTGTTGCTATATGATCAATGTTTACACCTAATAACATTATTTACTCCTTTTTAACAATTTCATTTTATTCAATTTTAACAAAGCCGTATAAGTCGGTAGAATTGTAATATTATTATCCGCCGATTGTCCTACATATTCAACCGCTTTTTCTATATCACTTATAACTTTGATTTTGTTTGTATCGACTCCTGCGTATTTAAGGCGAAGTGCCATATCATTTGCTCTTGAGCCTGACACTACGATCTCTTTATGCAAGATTGCTCCCTTCTTGCTCTTGAGGGGTGGTGATGAAAGAACTTCAAATTCCGCATCCCAGAGCCATGAAACATCACGCCCGTCTGCATAATTGTCATTTATTATAATTAAAAGGTTTGAGTCTAAATCTACCGTTTTAAGCACTTCGTTTGCACCAATCGGGTTTTTGATTAGCTGAATTAGTGTTCTTTTACCGTTAAGGCATTTTACTTCGCTTCGCCCGAATGCTACTTTGAATGTTTTTAAATTCTTTTGAATATCTTCTGTCTTTATACCAAGTTCCTTACATAATGATATTGATGCCAAAGCATTATACGCATTGAATAACCCCACTAGAGGAACTTCAAACTCTTCGCCATTTATATTCAAAAGGGAGCGGTCTTTATATAAAGTTACATCAGCTTTGTATTTAGGTTCAGGTCTTTTGTAACCGCATTCACAATAATAATGCCCCTGTTGAGCATAGAATTTTTTCTCATAACTTAAGGGTTTTCCGCAAGGACAGTTAAAAGCTTCTTCCGTTTTATTTTCGTGGGGTGCAAGTCCATCCATATAATTTACCCCTTCTACCCCGTAAAAGATTTTAGACTTACCACCTTCAAAGCTTGCAACAAGAGGATCATCTGCATTTAAAAGAAGTGTCAAATTCGGTTTCTTATTTATACCGTTTTGTATAAATCTTTTTGTCGTAGCAAGTTCTCCATATCTGTCTAATTGGTCACGGAAAAGATTTGTAACAACGAGATAGTCAGCTTCAAATTTGTCATAAATAACTTCTAAAAATGCTTCATCTGATTCAATAACAGAATATTCATAGGGGTAAATTTTATCTTCAGCATTTGAGGGGAAATTTGGCGTGAGGTTCTTTAACGGATTAAGTTGCACGGCAAGAGCATTAACCACACCTTGAATCATATTTGCTCCGAGTTCATTATTCAAAATTGAATGCCCGCTTTCTTTAAGCAAATGCGAAATCAAGCCTGAAGTTGTTGTTTTTCCGTTTGTACCTGTTACATTGATTTTTGTCTTTATATATTTATTTGCGTGAGATAAAAAATCAGGACAAATTTTTAAAACAATTTTACCGATAATCGAAGTTCCGCCTGAAAGCTTTGTAACTTTTAGAGCGGTACCTATTAATTTTGCTAATAATAATGAAAAATAAAAAGAATGCCTCAAACTGCCCCCTCACCCTTCCCTCTCCCGCTGGGCGAGGGTTATTGATTTCTATACCCTATTAAGTGTATTTTATTTTTCTAAAATACAAACTATAATAATATTATTACAAAAACAAGGAATAAAAAATGCTTTTTTACTTTTTAATATCAATAGTGTTTATTGCGGAATTAATAATAACTTTTACTATCGTTCTGCATTTTATGAAACTAGATAAAATGATAAATAAATATAATACTCTTGTAACAGATGTAAAACCTCTCATAAAAGATATGTTTGTAACAACACGACAACTATCGGAAGAATTTTTAAAACTTACACCAAAAGTTGCTGATAAGATTAAATTTTTTGCTATGAATTTTGCAAAAGATCAGCTAAAAAACCTTGTCGGAACTTTAATATTTTGGCTTGTAAAAACAGAAATTGAGAAACATGTTTAATAATATTTATAGCTATGCTATCATTAATTTATGATGAAACCAGAATTACTCATGCCGGCGGGCAATTTGGAAAAATTAAAATACGGGATAAAGTACGGTGCTGATGCCATATATTTAGGTGTTGTAGATTTTAGCCTGAGAGCGATGAGAAAAGGCGAATTGATAACTTTAGATAACCTTAAAACCGCTATTGATACTGCGCACGAAATGGGAGCAAAAGCCTATCTTACACTTAATATTTTCGGATTTAACAGAGATATTAAAGCTCTAGAAGACTGTATGGAGAGAATTATTGACTCAAATCCTGATGCACTTATTATCAGTGATGTCGGAATTATGAGGCTCGCACAAAAATATATGCCGAATACACCCCTTCACGTTTCGACACAAGCTAACATTTTGAACTATGAAGCCGTTAAATTTTGGCAGGATATGGGGGCAACTCGTTGTATTCTTGCTCGTGAGCTCCCAATAAAAGATGTTGCTGAAATTAAGCAAAAAGTTCCTGATATGGAACTTGAGTGTTTTATCCATGGCGCTCAATGCGTGTCTTTTTCCGGAAGATGCCTACTTAGTGATTATATGACTAAAGGCGAGCGCAAAGCTAATTCAGGGAATTGTTCTCAACCTTGCAGGTGGAGTTATAAACTTCTGGAAGAAACCAGACCGAACGAATATCAAGAAATAATTCAGGATGAAAAAGGAACACACATTCTTTCCACAAAAGACCTTTGTCTTGTAAAACACCTAAAAGAAATGATTGAAGCAGGGATTGATTCCTTTAAAGTTGAAGGCAGAACAAAAAGTTTATACTATGTTTCAGCGGTTGCTAAAGCGTACCGTGAAGCAATTGACACTGTTTTAGCAAACCCAAATGCTGATATGGAGCCATACTTCCAAGAACTTTTGAAAGTCGGAAACAGAGGATTCAAACGGATATAGCTATGATATTTCAAAAGGGCTTGCCGGTGCAGACTTCTTATGTGAAGTTTGGGGTAAAGAAGGGGACTACTATCGTATTAAAACTAAAAATAAATTCTTCAAAAATGAAGATATTGAAATCATTACCCCAACGGAAAAATTTGTTACGCAGGTGACGGATATTAAAGACACAAAAGGTGAAGAACAAGAACTTGCAAACACTAACCATGAACTGTTGGTTAAATTATCCAAAGAACCGCAAAATTATGAATACGCACTAATCAGAACTGTATAAAAGACGGAGCAAATGAAACAGCTAAATGTATGTGTAACTAATGTTGTAATTTAGATTTCGGCTACCAACACATATCTTTACTTTGTCTGCTTTTTCCTTACATATTTACCCACACATATTTAACCCTATATATTTCTCCCCCCATTTGTATTAATTTGCCCCCATGGTATAATTTTTTTATAAGAAATTTATAAGAGGGATTTTTAATGAATAAAGATTTTATACCGTTGAAGATAGCAGGGATAGGGTATTCCGTACCGAAGGCAGTTGTTACTAACGAAGATTTGACAAAATTGTATGAAACCTCGGATGAATGGATTTATACCAGAACAGGAATAAAAGAAAGAAGGGTTGTTTCAGGAAATGAAACTGCGCTTGATTTAGGATTTGATGCAGCAAAAAAAGCTATTAAAAAATCGGGTATTAGCGTAGAAGAAATTGACTGTATTATTGCAGCAGCATCTGTTCCGCCCCAATTATATCCGACTTTAGCTTGTACAATGCAAGCAATGTTAGGAATTAAAAAAACTATTCCTGCATTTGATTTAACTGCGGCTTGCACAGGGTTAATCTATGCTCTGCAAGTTGCAAGGGGATTTATTGGTTCAGGAATTTATAAAACTATTCTTATCGTTGCCGCTGATAACAATTCAAAATTATTAGATTGGAAAGACAGAGGAACATCAATTCTTTTTGGAGATGGTGCGGGAGCTATGGTGGTTACTGCATCAGATGACGGAATTGATGATATTTTATCAATAAAAATTAGTGCAAACGGCTCTATTGGACAAATGATTCAAACAAACATGCCATCTCAATGTTGTCCACTTGTAGAACAAAGCGACAAAGTAGGCGACGGTTTAATCCACATGAACGGAAAAGAAGTTTATAAGTTTGCAGTATCTACAGTTCCGGCTTATGTAGAAGAATGCATTGCAGACTCAGGCATGTCCTCGGAAGAAATTGATTATTTAATTCCTCATCAGGCTAATCAAAGAATTATTGAATCTATTCAAAACAGACTTCACTACTCTGATGAAAAAGTTATATCAAATATTAAGTATTACGGAAATACTTCTGCTGCCTCCATTCCAATAGCTCTTGTAGAAGGAGTTGAACAAGGAAAAATCAAGCTAGGTTCAACAGCCGTACTTTGCGGATTTGGTGCAGGCATGACTTGGGGCGGTGCAGTTGTAAGGCTCAGAGAAGGAATTTGCTAGGGGTAAATGTAAAGAATATGCTTGTCGGAAGAAAAATTGCATTATTATGCGGAATGGGTACAATGGGAGGGATATTGTGTGCAGGGGCTGATGCTCTTAATCTAGCCAATGTTAAGACTCAAAATGATTTCTTCGATATAGATGTTTCAAAATTAATAGACTATAAAGATTATTCATCACTTGTAAAGGCTTACAAGAAAGTGCAAAGAAAATATTATCCGGAAAAAGATGTAGTTATTAAAGATAAAAAAGGAGTACATAATGCCATCTATTGATAAAATAAATATTTGGAACTCTGGTTCCAGACAAAATATAAGAAATACTTTAGGATATGCCGTAAGAAAAAGAAACGGATATTACAAAGATATAAAAATGATAGATGAACGCAGGGGAGAAACAATAGACAGTTTTGAATTGGCAGGATTTGTTCACATAGGGCAAACTCTGAAAGAAAGAACTTTTGGTATTACAGATTTGGGTGATGAATATTATAAAGAAGTATTTGGAAAGTTTGATTACTGGAGTAAAAGAATCTCTGGGGCTTGGGAAAGAATAAAATCAAAAATGTTTAAATAAGATTTTAATAATGGAAAGGAGTTTATATTATGACATATGAAATCACATCATGGTTTAAATTTGATAAAAACAGAATTAATTTGGGTAATTGCAAATTTTTAACATTGAAAGATAAAAAATCTTCTCCAATAAGGACTATCGACATAATGCTTGCCCCAGATAATAATTATGTTCAACATTGTTGTGCAACAATGGCATCAGTTTTATTAAATTGTGATAATACTTCTTATATACATTTTCATATTCCTGATAATGGTTTATCGGAATATAATAAGGATAAAATTCAACAACTAAAATCAATAAGAAATTTTGATATTACTTACTATGATATATCAAAGTTTGATTTTTCAAATCTTCCTTTAAATAGAAAATATATTACAGTTTCTACTTATTACAGATTATATATAAACGAATTTATGCCGGATAATATTGACAGGTTGTTATACCTTGATTGTGATACCATTGTGGAAAAGGATTTAAAAGAATTGTGGGAAATAAATCTGGACGGATATCTTGCAGGGGTATGTGAAGATGAAACTTCTATCCCAAATTTAGTTCGTACGCAACTAAAATATTCTGATTTTTGCTTTAATGCAGGAGTTGTGTTATTCAATTTAAAAGAAATAAGAAAAATAGATTTTATCAAAGAATGCATAGATTATTATAATGAAAATTGGTGCATAATAACCCTTCAAGATCAAGATATACTAAATGGAGTTTTTGATGGAAGATGCAAGATGCTTCCGCTCTGTTGGAATGTGGCATCTCCATATTATTCCAGTTTAGAATGGAAGTTAAAGACAAATTCAAAAGAAAGGTATAACGCAATTTATAATCCGGGTATTATTCATTTTACCTATATCCCGAAACCTTGGAGTAAGGGTTGTGAACACCCTCTGCAAAATGAATATTGGAAGTATATTTCTTATACTCCTTTTAAAAATGAGTATAAGAAATATAAATTAAAAAATGATATTAATAAAATTTTTAGTCGTATTTTTTCTATTAAGTGTGAAAAGTATAAAACAGTTGTTTATTTTTTGGGCATAAAGATTTCTTATAAGACAACAAAACAGTTAATGGCTGAATTATATGATAAATTAAATAAACAAATAAATAAAAAATTTAATGAATTAAAATATAGATAAAAACAAAAAGTAATGTCATTTGTGTTAAACTATTTTTATGCAGTATAAAACTTGGGAAAAAGGAGAGTTTGGATATGGTAAAAAAAATAGCGTTTTTGTTTCCAGGACAAGGCTCACAAGCCGTAGGAATGGGAAAAGATATTTATGAAAATTATGAGGAGGCAAGAAATATTTATGATACGGCAGACGAAGTATTAGGGAAAAGTATTACTAAGCTTTGTTTCGAAGGTCCTGAAGAAGATTTAAAACAAACCGTTAATACTCAGCCCTGTATTGTAACAACATCTATTGCCTTGATGGAAGCATTGAGAAGTGAGCTTAATATTGTTCCAGATTATACTGCAGGTCATTCTTTGGGTGAATATTGCGCTATGTTTACGGCAGGTGTAATGAGTTTGGAAACAACTCTTAAACTTATCCAAAAGCGTGCAGATTTGATGGGTGCAACTAAAGGCGGAAGTATGGCAGCGGTACTTAACGCCAGCGAAGAAGTCCTAAAAGCCGGTTTAGAAGAAGGAAGCAAAGTCGGATATGTAGATGTTGCTAACTATAATTCACCGGCGCAAGTTGTTATAACAGGGGATGAAAATGCAGTTAAAACTGCAGGTGATTATATCCTTGCAAACGGTGCAAGAAGAGTTGTTCCGCTTGCAGTATCATATTTATGTAACAAGCGCAAACCTAAATGATTCGTCAATCCCTGTTATTACAAATGTTGATGCAGAACCTACAATAAATGCAAGTGATTTTAGAACAAAAATGCCTAAACAAATCTATTCATCGGTTCATTGGACTCAAACTATTCAAAAAATGGTTGAAGAGGGTGTTGATACATTTATTGAAATCGGACCAGGGAAAGTTCTTGCAGGCTTGAATAAAAAAATAGCTCCAGAAGCAACTGTTTATAATGTATTTGATAAAGTATCTTTAGAAAATACTATTTCAGCTCTAAAAGAACAAATGGTTGAAGTATGAATGCATCAAAATATGCATTTTGGTGCAAAATATTTATTATTTATTATTAACTTAGTGTAAATTTGTTATTTTATTTATATCCACTTTCTTTAGCCGTAAAGAAAGTGGAGAAAGAAACTCTTGGGGCTGGCACTCCACTCGCTAAACAATTCTACGGTTCAGCCCAATCGAGTGAACTCAGGACTTTCGGGGGTAAATGTACTCCTTTAATTGAAATTTGAAGTTTTTTACAAGCAGACATTTACCAACCCGCCTGTCCTTCAAACAGCACTCTCTTTGATATTGCTTCACCTAGATTGTTTGCTCATTCCGTAATGCCCCAAACCCCTACAGTTTTAAATAAGAGTTTAATATTACTATTTGCAATTAATATAAGTAGGTCAGGTTCCACCTGACTAAAACTTTATACACCAAAATGCATATTTTGATGCGTTTTGTTTGATATTTTCTTAAATATAAACCATCATATATTTTTTTTGCTATTTGATAGTATTAATGTAAAATTTTTGTTACAATACTTTTAATGAAGAAAGTTGGTTTTATTATATTTTTTATATTGTTTTTGTTTTGTGTAACATCTGTTTTTGCGGTTACAAGAAATAGCTATACTTATTATGGCAAACATATTATGCCTACATATTTTGACCCATATTTTATAGATGATTTTGAAAGTTGTAAACCTTATTGGTACGTTGATTGGACAGGAACTTATAAATATATTATTGAAGGAAAAGAAAAAAACGGACTTTGTAAATACAAAACTCAATATAATCAATGGTTAAAAGAAAACAAAAACGAATGGCAAGATTATAAAATATGTTATTTTGATGAGGCAAAACTAAAAGAACTTTCTAATGCACTAAGGGAACATTCAGGACAAATAAAATCATACAGATTGGGTTATATGTACCAAACAACCGGAACAAAGGTTGAATACCTTTTGTATTCTTATGAATACTACGGAGCATGCAAATTTATTTGGAAGGGAAAGAGAAGAAATAAATTAGATAATTATCCATAATTGCGTAGAAGTACTTTTATGGTAAAATAGGTTTAATGGGAATAGTAGTGAAAAATGAGGGAATAATTCCCTCACCCTAACCCCTCTCCCGGGGGTAAATATTGGGGCGAGGGGAAGAATGTTTTATAAGGAGAAAGATTAATGAGTGAAAGAAAGATTGCTTTAATTACAGGCGGTTCAAGAGGAATTGGTTTTAGCTGCGCAAAAGAACTTGCTAAAAATGGCTGCGATATTATTATCAATGATATTTGTGATGCTGAAAAAGCTCAACCGGCTTTAGACGAAATCAAAGCTTTAGGAGTAGATGCATTTTTCTATCAATTTGATGTATCAAATGATGAACAAGTACAAGCTGCCGTTGAAAAAATGATTGCTGAGCATGGCAAAATTGATATTCTTTTGAATAATGCAGGTATTACAAAAGACGGTTTATTCGTAAGAATGGATGCTGAACAATGGGAAAGAGTTATTAAGATTAACTTGGGTTCTGCATACTATGTTACCCATGCCGTAATTAAACACATGATGAAGGCTCGTCAAGGTTCAATTATCAACATGTCATCAGTTGTAGGTCTTCACGGTAACGCAGGTCAAGCAAATTATTCTGCTTCTAAAGCAGGTCTTATCGGTTTAACAAAAACTCTTGCAAAAGAATTCGGTTCAAGAAATATCAGAGTTAACGCTGTATGTCCGGGCTTTATCCAAACAGCCATGACTGCTGATTTAGGTAACACTGATGAATACATGAAGTTAATTCCCATGAAGAGATTGGGAACTCCTGAGGACATTGCTAAGGTTGTTAAGTTCTTAGCTCTTGATACTGATTATGTAACAGGTCAAGCAATTGAAGTATCAGGCGGACTAATTATTTAACGAACTGTAACAATTTTGTAACTTTATTGCAAAATTATCTTTAACAAGTATAATTTAAGTTGAAAAGTGTATTACACATAAATAAGAGGATAAAAAACATGAGTACATTAGACAAAGTAAAAAAAGTAGTTGTAGATCAATTAAGCTGTGATGAAGCATTAGTTACTCCGGAAGCAAGCTTTACTGCTGATTTGGGTGCTGATTCTTTAGATACAGTTGAATTAGTTATGGCTTTCGAAGAAGAATTCGGTTGCGAAATTCCTGATGAAGAAGCTGAAAAAATTCAAACAGTTCAAGATGCAGTTAACTACATCGAAGCTCACTCATAATTGATTTTACGAGTATAAAGTTTTGAAGCGGGTGGAGGTGCAACACTTTCACTCGTTTTTATTTAAAGAGGTATAAATAGATGACAAAAAGAAGAGTAGTAATTACAGGCATGGGGGCTGTTACTCCATGCGGTATCGGAGTTAAGAATTTTTGGAATTCAATGAAAGAAGGGAAAAGCGGTATATCAACAATTGAACAAATGCCATTAGAAGGTCATACGGTTACAATTGCCGGAGAGATTAAAGATAAGGACTTTAATCCTGATGACTATATCAATCCAAAAGAAGCAAAGAGAATGGACAGATATACACAATTTGCTATTGCAGCAGCTGATGAAGCAATTGCTGATTCCGGTATAGATGAGGCTGGCATTGACCCTTACAGAATTGGTGTAATAGTAAGTTCTGCAGCGGGCGGATTTAAAACATTCGAACAAAACCATTTAAAGATGATTAATAACGGCCCGACAAAAGGTTCTCCTTTCACAGTTCCAATGCTTATTGTAGATATGGCATCAGGCAGAATCTCTATGAATCATGGCTATAAAGGTGTAAACAAGGCTGTTGTTTCTGCATGCGCAACCGGAACACACTCTATAGGTGATGCATTCCGTTCTATCCAATACGGTGATGCTGATGTTATGGTTGCAGGCGGTTGCGAAGCTACGATTACAACCTTAGGTGTTGGTGCATTTACCGCATGTCGTGCTTTATCTAAAAGAAATGATGAACCGCAAAAAGCATCAAGACCTTACGACAAAGACCGTGACGGTTTTGTAATGGGTGAAGGTGCAGGGGTTCTTATTCTTGAAGAATATGAACATGCAAAAAAACGCGGCGCTAAGATTTACGCAGAAATTGTAGGTTACGGTCAAACCGCTGATGCTCACGATATAGTAGCTCCTGATCCGGAAGGACAAGGCGCATTAAAGGCTATGGAATTCGCTCTAAAAGACGCAGGTATGAAACCAAGTGAGATTGATTATATCAACCCTCATGGCACAAGTACAGGTTTAGGTGATATTGCTGAATCTCAGGCTATAGCTCAAATCTTTGGTGATAAAGAACAAAACCCACATTTGTTGGTAAGTTCAACAAAGAGTATGCACGGACACATGCTTGGAGCTACAGGTGCTATAGAAGCTATCGTTTGTGTAAAAACAATGAATGAAGGAATTGTTCCTCCGACAATAAACCTTGATAACCAAGACGAGCATGTTGCTAATTTGGACTATGTTCCGCATAAAGCTAGAAAAGCAGAAGTTAAAACTGCTCTTTCTAACAACTTCGGGTTTGGCGGCCATAATGCGACATTAGTATTCAAAGCTATATAAAATAATTAGGAAAAGACGGGGTTTTGCAATAGCAAAACCCCGTCTTTTTATTTAATATACACATACACATATCTAGCGATATATTTATTATATGTGGTAAAACATAAAAGTCAATTTTTATACACAAAAATGTATATTTTGATGGAAAAACAGTTATTGTCAGGTGTAACCTGACCTACAGAAGATAAAATGTGAAATTTTTAGATTGTTTATTTAACTAAAACTTAGAGGGGTTTGGGGCATTACGGAATGAGCAAACAATCTAGGTGAAGCAGTAATAGAGAGAGTGCTGTTTGAAGGACAGGCGGGTTGGTAAATGTCTGCTTGCAAAAAACTCCAAATAATTAATTAAAGGAGTACATTTACCCCCGAAAGTCCTGAGTTCACTCGATAAGGCTGAACCGTAGAATTGTTTAGCGAATGAAGTGTCAGCCCCAAGAGTTTCTTTCGTCCCTTTCTTTGCGGTCAAAGAAAGGGACATATTTAAAAAATAATACTTTATACACCAAAATATACATTTTAGTGTATTAAAGCTATAATATTGTTATGGAAAGAAAATTCAAGATAGTTTCTAAATACAGACCGTCTGGAGATCAGCCCAAAGCAATTGAACAACTTGTTAAGGGTATTGAGCGCGGAGATGATGCACAAACTCTTTTGGGTATTACTGGCTCAGGTAAAACTTTTACCATAGCTAATGTAATTGAACGTGTCCAAAAACCAACACTCATTATTGCGCATAACAAAACTCTTGCTGCACAATTGTACAACGAATTCAAAGAACTATTTCCAAATAATGCGGTCGAATACTTTATTTCGTACTATGATTACTATCAGCCGGAAGCTTATATTCCCAGAACGGATACTTATATAGAAAAATCTGCAAGCATAAATGATGAAATAGACCGGCTTCGACATAATACCACAAGAAGTTTATATGAAAGAAATGACGTTATAATAGTTGCTTCAGTCAGTTGTATCTACGGTTTAGGTTTACCGGAAAGCTATTTTAGAGGAACTATTAAAATCTCAGTAGGTGATGAACTTGAACGAAATGAACTCATTAAACACCTTGTTATGACACGTTATACAAGAAATGATGTTGAACTTGAGCGTGCAACCTTTAGAGCAAGAGGGGATATTTTAGAGATAATGCCCGCTTATGAAAAAGTTATCACACGCATCTACTTCTTTGGCGATGAAATCGAAAAAATTGTCAGAATAGACCACTTAACAGGTGAAATTATTGAAACACCTGAGTCGGTTTATATTTACCCCGCTGTTCACTATATCGCTTATGATGAGAATGAAGATGAAACATTGGATTTAATCCGAGCAGAGTTAAAAAGTCGTGTTGCAGAACTTGAAAGCGAAAATAAAATTCTTGAATCTCAAAGGCTTCAACAGCGTGTAAAATACGATATGGAGATGATTAAAGAGATGGGGTACTGTTCCGGTATTGAGAATTATTCAAGAATAATCGAACGCCGTCCTGTCGGCTCAGCCCCTGCAACTCTGTTAGACTATTTCAGGGGAGATTTTCTTACGGTTATTGATGAATCCCACGTTACACTCCCTCAACTAAACGGTATGTACCACGGAGATGCTTCTCGTAAACAAGTACTTGTAGATTTTGGGTTCCGTTTGCCTTGTGCAAAAGATAACCGACCGCTAAAATGGGACGAATTCTTTGCAAAAGTAGGACAAAAAGTTTATATATCCGCTACACCTTCTGATTTTGAAAAGAATACCTCAACTCAGCTTGTTGAACAAATTATTCGTCCGACAGGGCTCGTTGATCCTAAAATATCGGTTAGACCAATCGAAACTCAAATTCCTGATTTAAAACAAGAAATAGCAAAGCGAGCTAAAAAAGATGAACGTGTATTAATTACAACTCTTACAAAGCGTATGGCTGAAGATTTGTGTGATTTCTTCCTTCAAGAAGGAATAAGAGTACGTTATCTCCATAGCGGAATTAAATCAATTGAGCGTGTAGAAATACTGCGTGATTTGAGATTAGGGGAATTTGATGTTTTGATAGGTGTTAACCTCCTTAGAGAAGGGCTTGATATTCCTGAAGTTTCACTTGTCGCTATTATGGATGCTGATAAAGAAGGTTTCCTGCGTTCAGATACAAGTCTTATCCAAACGATCGGTCGTGCCGCCCGTAATGCCTGCGGTGAAGTTATTATGTACGCCGATAAAATAACTGATTCTATGCAAAGGGCCATAGATGAAACAAATCGTCGTCGTGAAATTCAGCTTGAACACAACAAAAAATACGGTATTATCCCGCAAACAATTAAAAAACCGATTGAAAATAATCTTTTATCACTTGTTGCCAGCTACCGTGATTTTGAAGATATTGTTGCAGAAGAAATGGTCGATTTGGGAATAGAAAAGAAAGATTTACCTAAACTTATCTCAAAGCTTGAAAAAGATATGCACAAAGCAGCCAAAATACTTGACTTTGAACGTGCAGCAGAAATTCGTGATCAGTTGAAAAAATTAAGAGAAATGGTCAATTAAATATAATTTTACTTATTTACAAATGTTATAAATATTTATTTAAAAAAAATTATTTTTGTGTTTATATCAAATTAAGGAGTGTGTGTATGCGTATAAATTCTATTAGTAACAATGAAAACGTAAAATCTAATTTTAAAGCATTAAAACTTGCTGATATTAATTCATGGGACGGAAAACTTATGCAAGAATTTGTGCAAAATATTGAAGTACAGAAATTTGTAAAATATTGGCACGATAAAGGTGTTGATGTAGTTGCTTCCGGTCATGGAAAATCCGGTATATCATTAGCGGAAGATTCCTCAAAGCCAAACAGATTTTTTTATGGCATATATTCTCATAACGGCGGGGTAAAGAATTTTGATGCTTTGGAAGCCATCGCACAAATTACTAAAGAAACAAAAGAAAAAATCGAAAGTATTCCTCTTATTCAAGATGCACAAGATTTTGTATCTAAATTTAACCGAGCACTAAATATAAACAGTGCTTGGCAAAAAGCAAGCAAAGAAAAAAATGATGCGGATTTTTATCAAGCTTTTATAAATGAATTGTCAGGAATATTTGAAAAATAAGATTATACTTATAGCAGAGCAGGGTGCATTATTTAATGCGCAGGCATTTCTCTACATTTTAATTAATATCTTAATCGTATTTTTTGCTTTGTTTGCTTCAAATGCTTCAATAGCATCATCTATTGAATAAATCTTTGAGATAAAAGGCTTAAAATCGATTCTATTGTTTTCTAATAGTCTTAGTGCAGGCGGGAATTGTCCACATCTGGATCCTAAAACTGTAATCTCATTAATAACAATCGGCGCAAGGTTGAGTTCTTTTCCTGTCGCAACTGTACTTTTTAGAACTAATACCCCTCTCGGTTTAGTTAAAGCCATACTTGTTTCAAATCCGCCGGCTGTTCCTGTTGCTTCAACAACTACATCGTAAATATTTTCTACCTTTAAATCTTGAAGTAATTGTGTCTTTACTCCCTGATTTTTCGCGATATCCAATTTGTTTTGGTGTTTGCCGACTAATGTTACATCAAGATTTTGT
>CACYKP010000028.1 GCA_902775025.1 uncultured bacterium
TAGCAATCGGAAAATATGCGTCAACGGCTTTTTCACTGTTATAAATACCCTTTTTGTACTTTCTTTTCAGATTTTCAATAACAGGGCAAATATAACGCCCGTATAAATCACCGTCATTAGTTGCATAAAGCATTAATTCACGACTTTCTACAGACTCTTTATAGAACATATTTTTAGTACGTTTCATTTTAAATATCTCCTTTTCTTTTTATCATTTTCGGATTTTAACCCGGACGCCTCAAGGAGGCGTTTCGTCTTAATTTTCAAAGACTCATCAGCGGGTTTTCAGCGGGCATATGCCTCGCCTAATTCCATGGAAATATCACCATTTTCATTAATTTTAATTTCTAACATATACAACTTTCGATAAATGCCGCCAAATTGACTTGCATAAACGCCATAATTGTTAAATCTTGCGATAACAAAATTATTGTGATCTACGCCGTCTTCACGCATACCAAAAAGATACTTGCCGCCTTTATAGTCTGGGTTAGCAAGATTTTCTTCAATGGAACGCCAGCTAATAAACAGATCGCTTGCATAATGTTCGACAAGACGCCCAGTTTCTACAATCAGCTTTGAAAGTATGCTCGAATAGTTAATATCCCAGAACAGGCCATTCCAATTAGCAATAGGCGTAAAGTTACCATCAGCACGGATATTTTTATTAGCGTTAGAAAATTTAAAGTTGTTAATGGTGTATTCCTTTTCATTAGTAAACATAATTTTTACCATCCTTTTTATCAAAATTTGTTTTGCTTTTCAGCAACTAAAACACACAAGTTATATATATGTGCTGTCCTTGTGTGCTTTAGTTGCTGAACATAAATATAACTAGAAATGATTAGCTATTTTATGTTCAGTAGTTTTGATAAAAAGATAAAGGAAAAGGTTGTTTAGATTCTAGTTACATTTCTCATTATTGGACTCCCCCTCATTGCGTTTAGCAGCCCGTTGAAACTCGTCATGCCGTCACTCTATTATAGTGTTCATGCTCCTTGTTTGCCGTAACTGTTAGTTCGCTCCCCTCTGCCAGCGGTCGATTTTATTGACGTTTTGCAGATATTGCCCTGCATGAGTCTCCCATGCAGGGAAGAAAGCTAATGAGTTATGCAACCTAAACATATTCAATTGTCAAGATACAGATTTAGGACTGCCCCCGCTCGCCTTTTGTAAAGCTCCTTTTTAATTCTTTATTTTGGCGAGCTGTGGAACGCTCGACGGTGATTGTGTTTCCCGTGTTGTGTGTTCCGTTGTTTATGCTGTCATTATACGCCATTTCCGGGATATTACAATAGTCAAGATATACAAAGAAAAAGAATTTTCATTGGAGGCGTTTGTATAATTTAAACAAAATGCACTTTCAAAGTTTCAATTTTGATTGATTTTAGATTGTTTTGAGATAGTTTTTGTCTTGAAAATTGCAAAAATTTTTAAATTCTTTTATGATTTAATGCTTTAATGTTTTAGTTCTTTAATTGGTGAAAGAATATGCTGTCCAGTTCTGCCGAAAATGGGCAAAAATTTAAAATCGTTTCTAAACCCCCTAGAATCCGCTCTACGCCGTTTTTAGCGTGGCAAGGTAATTTCATAGGGTAGGCACTAAAAACGGCGTAGAGAAAAGTCTACTAATTTAGTGGGTTTTTATTTACCTATTTTTCAGATAGTTTTTACAACTTTTTTGGGATTTTACCTATTTTCGGTACTTGCGTAGTACCATTTATAGGACTATTGATTTTATGCTTTAATGTAATAATGCGATAATGTATTAGTGCGTTAATGCATAAAATAAAATAAGACTCGGAAGGAGTAGAAGTAGTAGAAGTAGATAATAACCTATATAGTTAGTAGGTTTGTAGGGTTATATGGATAGGATAGGTTATGATAAGATAGGCTGAAGTGCAACGAAAGTCATTTACCTATAAATATATAGGGTTTATAGGATTATTTGGTTTGAAATTGTTTTGGCGGGGTTTGGTTTGGTTTGGTTTGGTTTGGTTTACCTATAAACCTAGTATGTTTATAGGATTATAGATTTATGTGCAGTTTGTGTATTGTATAACCCATTAAGTTAGTAGGTTTATAGGTAATTTATCAACGGTTGTCAGCAGTCCCAAAATGATAAATTAAATTAGCTTTATTTTTCACTTTATTTTGCCCATTCTATTCTTTATTTCAATTTTGATTTTATAACTTTTTCAGATGAAACATAACTAATTCTATTTTAAATTTAACCGTTCTGATACATAATTTTGACACGATAAGGGCGGGAAAATACAAAAAATTTGATTCAACTCAAAACAAAAAAATTTGAAAAAAAGGCATTATTTCAAATTTTTCATAACATATCCCCCCTATTTACATTTTTATAAAAGTTCTTTTTGAAAGAAATCTCCCTACGTGGTTCATCCACACATCACCAAAAAATCTAATCCAACCCAAAAATCTCAAAAATCCAAAAACTCATTTTTCTAACTTTTTGCCCTAAAACATTCATACCTAAATCTCTACCAATACTATAAATTCGTTTAAAAAACATATATTTAAAAATCACATAACTTTCGATATTCGAACGGTAAATACACGCAAAAAATCCACAAAATCTCTATAAAACCATTGCAATTTACAATGCAAAACAACACAAATATTACACAAACATAACACACGAATGTGTTATAAATGTATCAAACATCTCACATAAGAATACTATTCTCTGTACAAAAATTCCCAACGCAACGGAAAACAATACGGAGAATTTTACATCTTAAAAAGTTCAATCCTAAAAATCACATTGAAATAGTTCTTAAAACAAATCGGAATAAACTCAAAATTAAATAAATCAATTAAAAAGTTCAATAACACATCCATGACACATAAATTCTCAAAAACTAAAATAAAATAAAATAACCATTTAGCAAACACAAAAATACTAGCTAAATAAATTGCAAAATTACAAAAAATATCAATAAAATTATAACAAAATCAAGATAAATGTTTTATCTTTCCGTCGAAATTTATCGTATCTCAAAATCAATCTTGAAAATAAGTATCATTATATTGATTTAAGAATATGTCCGACACAAAATTGGAAATACTCTATAAATGAGATAAGATTACTAAAATCTAATTGCAAGCCATAAATAGTCTCTATATTAAAGCTACTTATATTCCCATACCCCCTATTAAACATTATGACCGAAGTAATCATATGTAGCAGATGCCAGTATCAGGAATAGTAGATGATAATATCTTAAATACAGATATAGATACAAATACAAGACTATCATAGAACTATAAATATATCTACATAACAACAATATAACTATAACAATGCTGCTATAACACGGATAAGAACTGGCAATACATATATCATACTTCCTAAATATTATATCTCCTAAAAGACTATACCTCCTAAAATATAGTTTTTAAAATTGATACTAAATAATATAAAACTAATTCTTGACATTCAGAAAATTTATAGTATAATAGATTTGTAACTAAAGAATATTAAACTAATTATCTTCGTGTTGTTTGTTATAGACTTGCTTGTAATGTCTATACTCCCTAGCACACTTCCCTTCTGGAACATAAATTCGTCTATCAAAAATATTAGGCCGCCAATAGTCCTTTCTAGACTAATATGTATTATATAGAAGAGAAATGCGTTTAGGTACACGATTCATGTACCGACTTTCACGTTTTTTGTAAAGTTCGGTACACGATTCATGTACCGACTTTTCAATTTTGAGATAATGGAGGTGATAGTAATTGAGAAAAATAATGCTGAGGTAAACGAAATTTTACCATCCGAAGATTTAATTTGGTCTGCACGATATATTAGAGTTCCGAGAGATATAATTCAGGAATACAATGACCAGAGGTTAGTAATTGTGTATATATTCTTTGCTATAAAAGCTGGAATGGATAATCAAGTAGATTTTACAATTAACCATTTAGTCTCTTGGTGTGGCTACACTCCAAACAGCCACAAAGGGAAAATCAATGAAAAGTTTATAGGTTCTATAAAAACATTACATGATATAGGATACATCACTTTAGATGGTTTTGTCTATGACAATCTTTACAATGTTGATTCTAATTTAATGATTACCACTGTCTTCAACTATGATTTTATTGATGTAAGGCTTAGTGAGATCAACAGCAGGAAGAATAACAATGAAAAAGATGGTCTATTCGCAATGCTCTATGTCGATGAAGTTAAGATGATATTAAAGAACAAACTCCCATCTGGAAATGTTAGACTCAATATGGCTGCTCTTATGTTGACGTTTGCATATCTAAGGTCAATGATTTATCTTAAAAATGATACCTTCTCTGTTGATAGTTCTGAATGTTATTACAGCTACTATTGTGATATAGCTGAAAGGCTGCATATAACAGTTAGATGTTTCTCAAACCTTGTCAAGATTTTGTATAAGGATTTAGGATTGATATATTACAGACACATCAGGCAAAATGTAAATGATGAATGGGTTACATTGCCTACGATATTCTGTAATATATATAGACGAGATGGAATTAAGATTCTGAGACAAGGTAATGACTATTATTTAGATGAAGTAAAGAGACAAATGGAATCTATGGGACTTCAATTTGACAAAAAGAAATTGACAAAACAACAAGCAAAAGAATCTAAGGTGACAAAATACGAAGAAAACGAAAACGAAAATCTTTGGAAAGAATATATAAAAGATTAGAGGTGATTCTATGGTTGATGAATATATCAATTCAAATACATCCAATATAGAAACAAATACAGATATAACAAAAGAAAATATTAAAAATAAAGATACAAAGTTCTCTATTAGTAAGTTTAAATTTCTCACTCCAAATTTTTATTTATGGTTAAAACAACAATGTCCTCTTTTGAGCGAAGAAGATTTTTACCCGCCAGAAGATAATCGTTTATACCATTCTGGTGTCAGAGATATAGAGAATGGTGATACTTTTGATGATTACGCTACGGATTATTACAATATGCTATCTGATGATGGCTTTTATGATTAAGCAGACTAATGAATATTAAATGATTGACATGATTAAATGTGACTAATTAAAGGTGGGATGCCTATGCCATTAAATACTCAAATTCAAATATTATCTGTGGACACAGGTAATTTCTATTATGACGATGAAACTGCGTTGCATGAACGAAATCGTATTGTAAGAACAGAAAGACGGAAACTAATTAATGGCTATAATGAAGAATTAGATGATGGAACAAAGATTCATCATCTTGGAACTAAAGAAATAATATCACAGCTTAAAGAACGTGGATTTGTATATAACGAAAAAGAAATTAATAGTTTCTGCAAACAGTATTACGATAATGATTTATTCTTCAATAAATATGGCGAAGAAATCCATGCTATTGTTGGTAATGATGAAGATGTAAGACAACTGATTGTTAATTATTATAATAACATGAAACAAATTCATGAATATGTCGCAGAAGCAAAAGATACAAAGAATCAGCTTCTTAAACTGTTGCAATCCAGAGTTGATTTTAATATCAGTCAAGATGAAGGACATAGAAAAATACGAGAATTGCGAAAGAGTACCTTGTTAGACAGCAATGGAAACATTAAAGATAAAAATATTATCTCTGTGTTTGAGAGTGCATTTACAAGAATGATTAAAGCTGTTCCTGATAAATTGTGTGAAGATTTCATGGTTGTGCAAGTCTATTATTTTGATATTATCAAAGATTTAATTTATCACGGCTTCACTTATAATGGTGAGAAATATATTTACTTTACATCTTCCGCTGGTCAGATTCGTACAAAGAAAACTGTATTTGTGAAAGAATCCGTTTGGAAGAAATACGAAAAAACATTAATGTGTGGTCTGACTGTTGATATTATTAATGAAAAAGGCGGTATAAACCAGAACAAGTATCTATCTTACATTGCTTTAAGCAATTCTGCTACCGATGTATGGGAAGAATTTGATATTGATAAGACAATTGTGATTGATGATTTTGAAACTCTAGTGTTTGGTACTTATGATTTTGTAGATGATAAAGATTATTCTATCACAAGAATGTCAGACTTTGTACCTATTACTCATACTGATGGAGCTGGAATGATGTTACCTAATGCGTTTGGTGTTACACAAAAGAATATGATGATTCGTTTACCATTTGTTAAAGGGTTACTTGGCGTATTTGATTTTGTGAAGTTTATTCAGGTTAATAATTGTTCTCCTATCGTCAAAGACATTTATGGCGTAGAGCATGATGTAATAGAAGAGGATATTCAGATCATTTTTACAAAGAGTCAATTTAAGCTCTGGAAATATTTTGACAGTTGGAGCGACTATAAAGAAAAATTCAAAAAATACGATTGTAGTGCTGGGTTTACTAATGTCGAAGAAAACAGAATAGAAAATTCTACTATCAATTATCAAATGCTCCAAAGTTTGACGAATATTACAGATGAAGAGATATTAGAAATAGCTGGTGCATCAATTGATAAGTTGAATAATATCTGTTCATCAGTAAAAGATATTCAGAATGCTTTTGGTGCTACAATTTATAATACTAATAAAACGGCTCTTCAAAAAGCCATTTTGTTATATCCCGAATTGCTAAATGATGTTTATATTAGAAATCGACTAAAAGATATTAAAGATAGCCTAATTAAAAGGTATAAGTCTGGAAAGTTACAGGTGTTTGGCAAGTATACTTTTATTCTTCCAGATTTTTATGCAGCTTGTCAGTATTGGTTTCAACACATTGAGAGGCCAGATGGGTTATTAGCTGATGGCGAAGTGTTTTGTTGGTTATTTCGTAAGTCTGATAAATTAGATTGTCTTAGAAGTCCACATTTGTATAGAGAACACGCAATTAAAAAGAATATCGCTTATAGTGGATATTGTGATAGACAATTACAAGTAAGAGAGTGGTTTCAGACTGATGCTTTGTATACAAGTAGTTTTGATTTAATCAGTAAAGTTCTCCAATTTGATGTTGATGGAGACAAGTCACTGGTTATTGGTGATAAAAAGTTCGTAGAAATTGCTGAACGCAATATGAATGGTATAGTTCCCCTTTATTATAATATGAAAAAAGCATTACCATCAGTTTTAAACAGTGAAACTATTTATAATGGCCTTGTTGCTGCGTTCACTGGTGGTAATATTGGAATGTATAGCAATAGCATTTCAAAGATTTGGAATAATGATGTGTTTGTTGTTGGTACAGATGAAGAAAAACAAGAAGCACTTAATTGTATAAAGTGTCTTTGTGCTCAAAATAATTTTGTCATTGATTAAAATTAGTCACTTCATACAGTAATGTATGTCGAATAAGTTGGTGAACCTAGAAATCTAGGGTGTCTATCTCACGTTTAGGAATTACAGGAAATGGTAATTAAGAGATGGGCTAACAGGGAAAATCTAAACAGAATAATTTTATAATATTTTCTTTAATATAATTGTTTACATTACAAGTGAAATGATACGAAAAATTATTAAAAATTATTCTGAATGACAATCCTGTGCTAAGTCTTATTAATATAAGAAAAGTTAAACGACTATCCCATCGGTGTTGAAATACACAATAGGAGTAGGGGCAAGGCGAAATTCCTTGCCGGGTGAGAATCCCTTAAATCGAAGTGCCAACTGCGGGACAGCCCTCTTGAAGAGCCTATGAATTGACATAGGGTAAAGATATAGTCTACTCCCACTCTTAAATGAGTGTTAAAGTATTGCGAAAGCAAGGGTATAAAGGTATGCAAAAACTCTCTATAAGCCAGAATTTCCAGAGAATATAAGAAAAAAAATAACTGATTTTACAAAACATAATCTACCATATTTTTTTGTTTATGCTAAAGATAAAGAAGAATTTCAGGTCGAACCTCGCAATGATAGCTTTGTGAATAAGTTATACGATATAATTCCAAATCCTAAAATTACTTGTAAATATATAGACGAATACGGTAAACAAAAGCGTTTGTCGAAACCTGATTATAGGGTTTTAATGTCTAATCCAGATATTGCAAATAATATAACAGGTATATCAAATGATGATTCAAATAATATGAATTCTGTTGTGTTAAAATATAGAGAACTGGCAAAGAAATATCGTATGAGATTGCATTATGATGAACCGGAAGATTTAAATTTAGATAGAAACAATATTGGCAAAACTCAAATCAGAAAAGATTTGGCCTATAATCGGGTTAAAAATGTAGTTAGACAAGAATTGTCTGATTTGGGATATTCTGAATATGAAATAGCAGATATACTTATTTCTTATTTGTATGGTAGCAATAATAAAAATAAAGATTTGCTTTGGATTTGTTATGGAAATATATTGTATGAAAATTTGAAAAAAAACAAGAAATCATATATTAGAGAAGTTCAGTGCATAGATTGTGGAAAATGGTTTGAGGTACGATTAATTGATACGAAAGTTTGCAGATGTCAAGAGTGTCAAAAAGAATATCGTAGAAAATGTGATAGAGAAAGAAAAAGAATGTCTAAATTCCACTCAGCTCTAATTTAAGCACCTTGCTTAGATTTTAGTAAAATTTAAAGTGATTTTTACTTAAATTAAGGAGAACAAAATGCGTTATAAGGGAGATAACCCGTAAATGCTTTTGAACTCGTTTCTTATTGAGTAGTTCCTATTAAAGCAAAACTCAAAATCGGAGGCGAATATATGAGCGAAACAATTTCACTTACAACAAAAATAGAACGTGACGATTTAATTTTAATTCTTGCAGATAGAACAGGACTTAGCACAAAAACTGTTTCTATTTTATATGATGAACTTGGCTCTGTTTTGAAAGAGCAAATTGAATCTGCAAATGAATTGCACAATGTTAGTGTTGTACCATATGATTGGATTTCAATTAATAGTTGTTATCAATCAAAAAAGACTAAGACTAACAACTTTACTGGTGAGCTTATAACAGTACCAAATAAAATTAAGCCTAAAGCTGTATTTACAAGGTCGTTTCTGGATAGTCTCATCAAATAATGATTAGTTATATATCAGTGAAAAATACACTCACTGTTATATAAAATGCCACTTGTATTCTTGAATTGATTCATGTGGTTACTTTCTTTACATTCATATTACACCTTTCTTTTCTGTGCGCCTTATCATTAGATTGGGCGTACTTGTGGTGATGTAGTTCAAAGTAGAATTACCGATTCCAAAGATTATACGGAGATGTGGGTTCAAGTCCCACCTTCACCATTATTGGCGTGTAGCTCAACGGTAGAGCGTTCGACTGTTAATCGAATGGTTGTGAGTTCAAGTCTCGCTGCGCCAGTTTATTTAAAAGATATATTGTGGAATGGTAGCAGTTGGTAGCTCGTTAGTTTCATAGGTTAAAGATCGTTGGTTCAAGTCCAATCTCCGCAATATTATGTTCACATAGCTCAATTGGATAGAGCAATGCTCTTCTAAAGCATAGGTTTTCGGTTCAAGTCCGAATGTGAATATTATGGTAGAGTGTCCGAGAGGTTTAAGGTGTCGGTCTTGAAAACCGATAAACATTCGTTGTTTCGTGGGTTCAAATCCTACCTCTACCGCCAAGAATATAATCCGATGGAAATAGATAAAAGTATTGTAAGATATTTCTGTTTTGTCACAAAATTAATTGTAGGCAGGAGAATTAATATTCTCCTGTCTGTTTATTTGCTTTCTTAGTTTAATGGTAAAACGACTGATTTGTAACCAGTTGATAACAGTTCGATTCTGTTAGAAAGCTCCAAATTTAATTAAAGAAAGTGTAAATATGTAATGAAGGGATTGAGTATATGAATTTGACTGATGAAATTTCTAAAGCTGGTTTAACTGCTGAACAGTATGAGGAATGTGTTCAGCTTATTGTCGATAAGAAAAATGGTATCAAGGATGTAGATTGGCAAGAAATTTGTGACAAATATAATTTAAATATTACAGCAGATACGTTAAGAAAAGCAAACGGCTCTATTTTTGGTGGAGCTTATATTGCTGAGTATTTTAAAATGAAATCTCAAAACAACACGAAGAATAATAATTCAGTTGATAATATTAAAAAATCTTTTGGTTCTGAAACTACAATTAACAAAGATGGTACTTATTCAAGTAGTAAACTTATTGAAATGAATGAACAGCAATCAAAAGACCCCGATTATATATTGACAGCGCATGGATTTGATACTTCTTGTTGGCAAATTGTTTCTGCTAGGAATAATATTAGACAAGTAATTAGTAAAGACAATGGTGTTGTTACGCTTTATGCCTCTTTCATTACAGTTAAGCCTATAGTAAGGAATGATATATCATTAAATAAGATTGCAGATTTTTTTGATAAGTTAGATAGGAATTATTCACTTCCAGTTTTACAGAAGAATGAATCATATTTAGAAGGAAATAAACTTTTATTAATTGATATTGCAGATTTACATATGAATTTACAATCTTCTATTTTTACAACAGGTAATGAATATAACTGCGATTTAGCAGAAATATTATTTTTCTACGTTATTAATGATGTTTTAACTCGTACAAGCACATATAAATTTAAAGAAATTATATTTTGCATTGGTGGAGATATGTTAAATGGTGATAATTTATTTGGCTCTACAACTAAAGGAACTCCACAAAATAGTGATATACATTATTATGATGCTTATGAAAGATTGTGCGCTATGACAATAAAAGCAATTGATTTATTACGAAAAATTTGTAAAGTAAATGTTATTTATGTTATGGGAAACCACGATGAAATGACTGGCTTTAAGTTGGCTAAATATATTGATGCTTGGTTTAGAAATGATGCTATGGTTGAAGTTGATTATCAACCAATTGCCAGAAAATATAAATTATTTGGTAAAACATTATTTTGTTTTGCTCATGATGGTAAAGTTCAAAAATTGCCTGCAATTATAGCAGATGAAGCAAGAAATATGTGGTCACAAGCAAATACAGTAGAGGTTTTTCTTCAACATTTACATAAAGAAGAATTATTGATGGAAGAGAATAATATTCGTATTCAAAGATTGCCTACTATAAGCGGAAGAAGCAAGTGGTCAGCGGATAAAGGTTATAGTTCAAAAAGACAATGCAAATCTTTTATATTCGACGAAGAAGATGGTCTTACTGATGTTATATATACATCTATCAAGGAGTAAATATGGATGCAAAATTATATTGTTGCTATAGTTTAAATTTAAGGCGATATTTGGCAAAACATGGTATTAAATATAAGATTGCCGCACTAAATCCAAATTCAAAAAAACTGTTTTGGATATATATAAAAGATGAATATTTAGATTTGTTATTAAGTGAGTGGTCAAATAATTGATCACTCTTTTTATGTAAAAAGATTTGGAGGTATCAAAATGGATAATATAAATTATTCTGTTTATGTCCACACTGGGCCAACTGGTAAAAAGTACGTTGGCATGACTTGTCAAAAACCGAATGATAGATTTGGAAAAAATGGGCATGGATATTCAAAACAACCACAATTTTATGATGATATTTTAAAGTATGGTTGGGATAAATTCAAACATAATATTCTTAAAAGTGGTTTAACTAAAAAAGAAGCTGAGTATTGGGAGAGGTATTATATTAAAAAATATAATGCAAATAATTTTTTATATGGATACAATTGTACGTCAGGTGGATTAAAAAATATCATTCTTAATAAAGAAACAGTTATGAAAATTTCAAAAAAGCATATTGGTATTCCACGTCCACCAGAAGTAATTGACGCTTTAAGAAAAAGAATGAAGGAATGTACCGGAGAGAAAAATCCATTTTATGGTAAGCAACATACAGAAGATGCGAAAAGACTTATTGGAGAAGCGTCTAAAAAAAGAATGAATAGTGGAAATTATAAGTGTGCTTTTTTAGAAAATCCATATTACAAAGGGAAATTTGGAATAGAACATAATAGGAGTATTCAATGTCGTTGTGTGGAAACGAATATTGAATATGGTTCTATATTAGAAGCAATGAGAGAAACAGGGGTTGATAGTACATCTATAAGTAGATGTTGTAGAGGAAAACAAAAAACCGCTGGCGGCTATCATTGGGTCTATGTCACAATTAGGTGATTTACAATATGAATTTTAAATCAACATATTTTATTTTTTATATTAGAAAGGCGGCGTTGTTATGGCTGAAAAGAAAACGCAAACTGTAACAATGCAATGTAGTTGTTGCGGTAAAGAATTGAAATTAACAAATTTTTACAATTCTTCATCAGAGTGGGGATTCTTTAATGGGAAAATACCAGTTTGCAAAGATTGTATTGAAAAAATATATTTAGGTTATTTAAGAAAATATAGAAGTGAAGGACGAAAAAATTCACTACAAGATGCTATTAGGCGTGTTTGTATGGGTTTAAATGTTTATTATAATGATTCTATTTATTTTAAAATTTATAGAGAAACAAAAACAGAGAAAGAGGATATATCTTTATTGTCTGCCTATTTCCAAATGCTTCAATTAAATCAATATTCAAAAAAGAATTATGATACTACGATATTAGAAGATAGAGTAAATAATACGGTTGGGTTATCACAAACAGGTGACGAAGAATCTATTTCTGAAAAAACAATTAAATTTTTTGGAAAAGGATTCTCAAATGAAGATTATTTATTTTTGCAAGAGCAATACGATGATTGGACGGCAAGACACGAATGTAATACGAAGTCTCAAGAAGAAGTATTCAAACAGATTTGTTTTACACAACTTAAATTAACAAAAGCTGAACAAAAAGGTGAAGATACAAAAGATTTAAACGCTACATTTTTGAAACAATTAGAAGCTGCTAAATTACAACCAAAACAAAATAAAAGTGAAACTACTTCTGAAACTCAAACATTTGGAACATTAATTGAAAAATGGGAAAATGAAAAACCGATTCCAGAACCAGAGGAAGAATATAAGGATGTCGATAAAATAGCTGTGTATATAGACGTATTTTTTAGGGGGCATCTTGCGAAAATGATGGGATTAAAAAATGGGTTATCTCGTTTGTATGACAAGTACATGGAAAAATATACTGTTAAGAAACCTGAATATGATAGTGATGAAGATAGTGAGGCATTATTTGATGCTATATTCGGAAATTCTTCTGCTATGGATGATGATTAATTATGATTAAGACACAAACAGATAAATTAGCAAATGAGAAATCTGAAAAAATTTTAAATGGCGTTGCTATATGGGCTTCATTTTATCGTGAAAATCCACAAAGATTTGCAAAAGATTATTTAAATTTGCCATTGAAATTATTCCAATCATTTTTGATATTTGCAATGATGCACAATAGTCATTTCATGTTTTGGGCAGCAAGGAGTCAACTAATGTTGTATTAAATTGATATTTATGTCTGTTGAGGTTTGGCGAATAAATATCTCCCACCTCTTTTTATTTGATAAAAGGAGGTTCATATGAAAAACTTTTTACAGATGAGCAAAAACAATATATTTTAGATAATTATGAAAAAATGAAATATAAAGACATTGCTAAAAATTTAGGAACTGAATTTACAGCTACTCAAATTACTGGATGGATTCATAACCAAAAATTAAAGAAAACGAATCGTTCTATGTATTCTTTGAGATTATTAGATTTATTATATTATGATGATAATATTCAGAAATTAGACAGAAAATATCAAAAATATTTATTATTAAAACAACAAGGCTCTCCATATCAGAAATGATATGGTAATAAACAGGGCAAAATCGGTGAAGGCTAAGTCACATGATATGCTAATATCGAGATAACTTATTAGATTGCGAATAGGCTAATAAGTATTGTAACGCATAGAGATTGAATAAATATAATATCTCCACGAGTGTCCTGCATCTTAGCAAGTAAGGTTGAAGATGAAAATATATGCTAAGCTGGATTGGAATTGACCAATAGATGAAAATGAAGGAAACTTCCAGAGTGTAATATAAAAAGATTACAGATAATAACAAACTGATAGGTAAAACTTGGATTGCTGCCGTTTATTGTATAATTAGATGTATTCTTTTCCCAAAAACAAAAATATGCGTTGTATCGAGAACAAGGACACAAGGCAATGAAGTTTTAGATAAAATAATAAACGACTTGATGAAAAATTATGGATGGGGTTCAGAAAATTTAAGTAGAGAAATTACTTATCATACTATTGGTCAAAACAAGGCAGTGATACGATTCCGTAATAATTCATGGATAAAAGTTGTAACATCATCTGATTCAGCGAGAGGTAATCGTGCAAATATTCTTATTATTGATGAATTTAGAATGGTAGATAAAAGAACTATTGACACTGTTTTAAAGCGTTTTCTTGGTACACCTAGACAACCGGCATATTTAAATCGGAAAGAATATAAAAACAAACCAGAATTGCTTGAAACAAACATCGAAATGTATTTAAGTTCTGCTTGGTATAAAAGTCATTGGTCATATGAAAAATCAAAGGCATATACAGTAAACTTACTTGGTGGTCGTGATGGATATTTTGTATGTGGTATCCCGTATCAAATGGCTATCAAAGAGGGATTGAAGAAGCGTGTTGAAATCGAAGATGAAATGTCTGAGGCAGATTTTGACGAAGTAGTATTTAGCATAAACATTTTTGTGCTAGTAAAACCTATTTAACCTTTTATCAGAGGGTGTGCAGTTTACGATTTAGTAATTGTAGGAAATGACAATAAAAAACTGTGCTAACAGGGAAAATCTAAGTAATAAAAATTATATGACAATCCTGTGCTAAGAATATTAACTAACAAAAATATATAAATAAGAAGTTGACTTCATGTTTAAGGTATATAAATACACAAATTTAATTAATGATAAAATATATATAGGACAAACCAAATATTCTTTAGAGAAACGTGCTGAAAAGAATGGTATAAATTATAAAGGTAGTAAATATTTTTATAGGGCAATTCAGAAGTATGGTTGGGAAAATTTTTCACCAGAAATATTAAAAGATAATTTAACACAAGAAGAAGCAAATGAATTGGAAGAGTATTATATCAAGTTTTTTGATAGTATAAACCCACTAATTGGATATAATATTCGTCCCGGTGGAAATAATAGTGAATTGTCAAAAGAATCTAAACAAATAATTTCTGAAAAAGCAAAAAACAGATATAAAGATAAAACAAATAATCCAATGTATGGTAAAACACATTCTGATGAAGCAAAAAAGAAAATGAGTAAAGTCAAAACAGGAAAGAATAACCCAATGTATGGAAAGACTTTATCTTATGAAACTCGAAAAAAGATAAGTGAACATCATAAAGGGGAAAACAATCCTATTCATAATCATATTTATACAGAAGAAGAAAGAGAAGCTATATCAAAAAGAATGCTTTCTTATGCCGATAAATGGCGTAAGAAAGTATTTTGTATTGAAGACAGTATGACTTTTCATTCTGTAAAAGATGCTTCTAATTATTATCATATTGGTATTTCTACATTATCTGGTCATTTGAATGGACATCAGAAAAGTTGTAAAGGTAAACATTTTAAATTTGTTAGTTAATATTAAAGTTAAACGACTATCGAAAACACAAATATAATTTGGAAGTGAGTAGAGTACATTCCTATTGATACGGAATGGAAAAGGTAGGGCAATGTTTTACATTGCGTGATATAGTCTAAACCGTCTGCTTTATGCAGAGTTAAAGTATTACGAAAGTAACGGTATAATTGGGAAATGGGCTGTATTCCATTCGGCAATACAGACGGTGCATTTTTTAATTTTGATGATATTAGTGCTTGTAGAAAATTACAAAATGCGGTTTACCCATTAGATACATTTAAAACTACAAAAATTCCTGATTTAGTTCTAAATGAAAGACGTATTTTATCAATTGATATTGCTCTTATGGCTTCTAAAAGACATAAAAATGACGCAAGTTCAATTATGATTAATAGTGCAATTCCAACAAATAATAATAATTATATATCAAATATTATTTATCTGGAAAATTTTGAAGGTTTGCTTACGAATGAATTGGCATTAGTAACACGCAAACTGTTTAAACAATATAAGTGTACAGATTTGGTTATTGATGCTGGTGGTGTTGGCAGTGGTGTTTTTGATTTGCTTGTCCAAGATATTGTTGACCCAGAAACGGGAGAATTGTTAAATGCACTGTCATGTTGTAACAATAAGGAAATGGCTGAACGTTGCAAGGTTGATAATGCTCCAAAAGTTATTTGGGCGATTAAAGCAAGCTCATCTTTTAATACAGAAATTTGTATGTTGCTGAGAAATGGTTTTCAAAACAGAAAAATTAATTTGCTTGTATCTGAATTTGAATGCGAGGAAATATTAAAAGATAAAGTAAGAAATTTTAAAAATACAAATCCAGATGAACAAGTTAAATACAAAATGCCTTATATTAATACTACGTTGCTTGTTTATGAGTTAATTAATCTTGACCATGAAATTAATGGTACTAATATCAAAATCATAGAAAAAACAGGAGCAAGAAAAGATAGGTATAGTTCGCTGGCCTATAATTATTGGGTACAATGTCAATTAGAAAGAGAAAATTTAAGAGTCAAAAAATCTAAGTTTGATATGAATGATTACGCAAAGCAGTTAAATTTATTGAACAAAAGACCAAATATGTATTGATTGGAGGTGAGGTTGTTGAGTAAACGAAAAAGAAATAAGCGAAACAAATTTAGTGTCGAATCAACGCATGATTATTACCAAATATATTCAAAAAAAGATTATGAAAATGATTCAAAAACATTTGACAATGGTATTGTAAATGGAAAGTTAGACTTAGATTCGTTTCGGCGTTTAATGATACAAGAACTTTGTTCAAACACAAAAATATTGGATACTGGATTTATTGGGCATTACAAATTGGAAGACGTTCAAACAGCAATAAAGTTTCCAAGGAATAATTGGAAAGTATTACTGACCGTTTCTGAGGAACTTATGCGCTCTTCACCTCACTATTATAGGTTAAACAGTTTTTATAGTAATATGGCTGTATTTTGTTGGGGACTTGATTTATATGATGTGAAAAATGGATATAACGCTGAGACACTAAGGAAAACATATAATGCTCTTTCTGCAAAATTAGAATCTATGAATTTAAAGCATGAATTCTCTAAAATCATGAAATTCATACCGTATCAAGATGTATTCTGTGGCGTTGTGATGGAAAACGACACAGGATTTTTTATTCAACAAATGGATTTAAGAATTTGTGAATTATATCAGGTTCAAGATGGATTATATAATTTTAGGCTTGATTTGTCCGCAATCAAACCAAATAATCTGCAAGCATATCCAGATTATATTCAAAAAGAGTATCTTAATTTTACTGATAACAAATTAGCTTCAAGATGGTATATTCCACCATTTGATAAGCAAATTTGTATTAAATTAAATAGTCAATGGAAATATCCATTCCCTATTCTTATAGGTTTAATTAGTGATATTTTAGATTTAAATATTTATAAAAAACTCAAATTACAATCTGCAAGGACAGATAATTACAAGGCAATTATGTTTGAAGTTCCGATTGATGAAAAATCAGTTGATAAACCGTTGCTTACTCCTGAAACGCTTGGTGTTTTTGCAAGAATGAATCGAGAAAATATGAATGATGATATTGGTATTATTCATTCTCTTGGTTCAAAGGCGCAATCTATTAGTTTTAAGGATTCCAGTAATACAAGAAATAATGTGGCTGATGCAGTTGAGGAACTTTATAATTCATCTGGTGAGACGAAAGAATTATATAATGGTTCTTCTTCTGGCACAGCAGTTACCTTGTCGATAGAGAATGATTCTGGTTTTATCTATAGTCTGTATAGGCAATTTGAGCGTTGGACAAATAGGTTTATAAAATCAAGAAAATACAATAAGACAATGTTTAAATTTCATTTTTATATTTTAGATGTTACGATTTTTAATCGTGACACTGTGATAAAAAGATATAAAGATGCAATATCGCTTGGAGCTACAGTAATTGATAAATGGATGGCATCACTTGATATGACACCATCTTGCATTATGGGTTCGTATGTAACTCATGATATAATTTATGATTTTCAGAATCATTTTAAACCGCTTGAATCTTCTTATAATTCCAGTTCAAGTTCTGGCGAAGCTGGTAGACCAACTAATGCAAGCAACGGAGAGTTATTGACAGAGAGCGGAGAACAAACTGCTGATTCTGATGCTAATAAAAATAGATAAGGAGGGATAGCATCATGATTGACGTTAAAAATAAATCTGTGCTGTCCGTCCCGGTTTTATTTGAAAAAGTCGAGGATGTTGATACTACAGATGGTAGATTTACCAAGGTGAAAATATTTTTAATGCACACTGGATTAAATCCAAATAAAAGTATCTTTGAAAAAAGTGTAGTTGAAGAAGCAATCCATACTCTTGCTTATATCCCCATTGTTGGTTTTATAAACAAAAATAAGGTTACAGATGAAAAAGATTTTTCAGACCATAGATATGTCATTACTAAAGATGAAAATGGTGTACGAAGAAAATATATCGGAAGTGCCTATGGCGTTATTAAATCAAATGAAGACAATAACGCTCATTTTGAAAATCGTGTCTGTGACGATGGGATTGAGCGGGAATTCTTAGTAGTTGATGGTATCACATGGAATATGTTTGAAGATAGTTCAGATATTTTAAATCGTGATTTAATTAAAGGTCAAAGTATGGAACTTTATCCTGATGGAATTGAAGGTTACGATGACGAAGACGGTAATTTTCATTTTACAAAATTTTCATTTAGAGCTGCCTGTATTTTAGGTGATGATTGCCAACCAGCAATGATGAATTCTACTGTTGAAGTTCAATTTACTGTGAGTGATTTTGTAAAGAATATTCAGAGTGAATTAAACGATAAATATATGACTTACATGAAATGTGCTAAGTCAAATAGCGAAGAAGGAGGTAATGTAATTATGCCTACGAATGATAATAACGATTTTACCATGTCTGTTATGCAGCAGTTTGATAATATTGCTGTTATGGTAAAAGACCATGAGACATTTACGATACCGTATCAAGATATAGACTGTATGATATTCAAGACAATGAAATTATTGTTGTTGATAGAAAGCAAAATTATCAGTATTACGGATTTACATTTACAGTGAATGGCGACAATCCTACAATTGATTTTAAAAATGGTGTGCGAAAGAAAATTACCTTCGAGAATTATGACGATGGTGTTGTAATCCCAGAAGGTGCTTTTGATTTTGGTACAGAAATTAAAAACATTGAGGATACCGCATTTTCTAAGGTAGAGGATGCAAATAAAGCGGTTGAAATTGCTAATAATGCTATTGCTATTGCAGAGGCGAATCAAGCAAAGGAAACCGCAGAGGCAAATTATACTCAGGTCAAGGCTAATTATGATGAAATGAAGCCAAAGTTTGACCAGTATGTTGCTGATGAGCAAGCTCGTCAAGAGGCTGAAATCAACGCTCAGAAAGATGCTCAATTCGCACGATTCGAGTCCGTTTTGGGTGATAACGCTGATTTCGTTGCTTTGAAAGAGAACAAAGCGAATATGTCTGTACAAGATATTGAAGACAAGTGTTCTGTTTTGTTCGCAAGAAAGAATCTCACCACTAACTTTAGCACGTTAAATAAAGAGCCTGTTGTTGCTGGTGTGATTGATAATGGTGATGATATTGATGGATTTGTTTCTACTTATTATGGCAATATCCCTATCAATCGTTAATCATTAATTGTTTATTTAATTTAAGGAGGAATTTATTATGCCTAAATATAATGTGTTTGAGACTAC
>CACYKP010000029.1 GCA_902775025.1 uncultured bacterium
TTTAGAATATCCGCAATATACAAAACCACGCAGTTATAGAGGTTTAGAAGTCCCTGAAGTTTTATTAAATGGAAATCATAAACTTATAAACGAATTTCATCAAGAACAAAAAATCCTCCGCACGAAGCAAAAACGCCCCGACTTATACGAAAAATGGCAGAACAAGGGTAAATAAGATATAGTTATACTAATTTTTTAAATTTTCTATACAATACACTCGACAGAGTTAAGCAAATTAATATTGCAGACAACCCTATTGCGTACCAGAAACCTATTAGGTTTAAATCGAGTTTGAATGCTAAAACGCATCCGACAGGAAAAGCTATAAACCAATAAGCAATTATATTTGTTATCATTACAATCGTTGTCTTTTTTAGTCCTCTAAAAATTCCTGAAAGTGTAACCTGCAAACCGTCAAACACTTGGAAGAAACATAGTACATACACAATCGGAACGCAAACTTTTATTAACTCTGTATCATTTGTAAACAACCTTGTCAAAAATTCAGGCACTCATAAGTATACCTGTTTTTGCGTATGTCTTCAAAGACTTCCAATATTTAGCACCGTTTGTATATCCGACTTTTACTGCAACTGCGTTTGATATAGCAAGCGGAACCATAAACGAAACACTTGTCATTGTACACATTATATTATGAGCAGCCGCATAAATTCCTGACACCCTTCCCATTACTACCGCAACTATATTAAATCCCACAAATTCTATCATTATAGCTAAAGAAGACGGCAGCCCGACTTTTATCAGGTCTTTAAAATATCCCTTGACTTTTTCAGCCCTAATATCCAATTTATAAAAGCAGTAAGCCAAAAGAACAAATCCCATAAAGTATCTTGTTATAAGGCTCGCAATAGCTAAACCTTTTGCTCCCATCTCAGGAATTATTCCATACCCAAATGCAAAAACAATATTTAATCCGACATTCAGAATTATACAAAAAATAGTTAATAAATTCGGAAATACAACTATCTCAAAAGCTTGCAAATATTCTTTTACCGCACAATGTAAATATCCGCCAAAAGTTGCAAAAGCGGTAATGAAAAAATAATCCTTAACCATAGGAACAAGCTTTGCTTCATATCCTATTTTATCAATAAACGGAATACAAACTAAAATAACACCGCAAATTATGGATGATAAAATAAAAGCGAATTTTAATGAGGGATAAAAATATGTTTCTACTTTTTTCCCTACCCCTCTATAGTTAGATAATATTGCGGATATTGTACCCAAGATTCCGATACCTAAAATCATAATACAATTTGTTATAGCAGTAGCAAGACTTATTGCAGACAGAGTATCAGTTGAATGTCTTCCTGCAACAACAACATCTCCTACACCTATCATAATGAATCCGATATTTCCAAGGATAATCGGAAATGCTATTTTTAAAATATCTTTTACATAAAATAATCGGCTAAGCATAAAATTAATTATATCATGATATAATTAAATAAAAATTAAATAGTAAGGGAAACAAGGGGTGGAAGTCCCCGACTGTGCCGCAACCGTAAAAGCCGGAATACCATTATAACTTGCCCTCCCAAGATGGGGAGGGAGAAATCTCAAATGAGAGCTTTGCTCGAATTTCAGAGATTTCGGGTGGGGTTCAACCTATTCGTGTTAATAAGTCAAGCTTCGAGTCAAAGCTTTGGCATAGGGGTTCTTCTGTTGCGGTGTCGCAAGAGAGGAATTTTTTATTAGGTGGCTAATTCAGTTCAAGGCGTAAATGTTAATAAAGCAGGTACTTGTCCGCACGGTGCTTCACCTTCCGCTTGTCCTATCTGCTCCGGCATGGGCGGCGGAGGTATGAGAGCAGGAGAACGTCCTCAAAAAGCAGGGGAAATGAGTTATCACGAATGTGCCATGATTGGTGCAATGATGAGAGCAAGAGAAGCTGCTCAAAAAGAACACGAACAAACTTTATTACATCGTGCGGAAGCTCTTAAAAACTTTGAACAAAGCTTGATTAATACTGCTCAGAAAATTGCTGAATTTGGAAGTAAACTTAATAATTTTATCCTTACAAAACCTATTGCTCTTGTTGTTAATAATATTGCAGTACCCTTACTTAAAGCTATTGCAAATCTACCTAACTTTATCTCAAATATAGGTGAAAAGTTTGCTCTACTAAAAGAAAAATTTATTGATATACAAGATAAATTAAACGCAATATTTGGCGAAGCAAAAGCATTTGTTGAAAAGAAGGTTTCAGAACTTGTAAGTAGTATTAAATCAAAGCTTGAAGGTTTATTTAAAATATTTAAACGCAATAACACTAAAGATGATGAAACAAAAATTGATGAAGACAAAAAGATTTTCAGGCTAAAAACTTTTATACAAAAAATAATAGGAAAAAATAAAAATAATGAATAATAAAGCAGGCTCGTAACCCCCTCCCTTTGAGGGAGGGGGAAGGGGGTGAGGTAAATATGATACAAAAAATTAATCAGGATTTCGATTCACAAAGACAACAAAAAAACATGACAAATACTCAAAAACGCAATAACTACTTTGTTAAAGAAGGAGTTATCGTAAATTCTTACGTTAAAGATCCTAATCTTTCTTTAGATGAAACGTATGATTCTCTGGTAATTTCTAAAAATCAGATTGATTTACCCCAAAAACTTGAGGAAAAAGAAAAGAATTCTATTAATCCTATTTACCCAATATGCGGAATAACAGTTGGAGTCATGGGACTTTTAAGCGGATTTACCGCTATGATGAAAAAGTTTTCTAGAGGTAAATTAGAATCGTCTAAAGAATATCTCCTTCCTGGTATTACAAGAAATCATTGTATAAATGATGAAATCCACCAAAGTATTTTTTCTATGATTCAATCCCCAAACAGAAAAACTATTCTTGCCTCACTGGGAGTTATTACTTTAGGCTCAATGGCTTTTATGGGAAAGATTTTTATAGACGGATTTAAAGAAGTTTGGGTAAAAAAGCAGGAAGCGGATATTCAAAAGAATTTACAGGAAAACCTTATTGCAGTAGAAACACAAAGCTTTTCAGGCAAACTTCAAATAATAAGAAGCATGCTGTCTTCCAAAGCAAGAATATTTACTGATGAATTGAGTTTTAAAAGTAATAACTTTATCCCACCCCGAAATCATAGATTTCAGCTCTCCCTCAAGGGGAGTGTGCAGGATTTGCATGACAAATATGATATAAAAGATTATATATTAGGAGGTCTGACACTACTATCTATTTTGGGTTTAGGGTATTTTGCTTCTCATAATATCAGAAAAAGCGATGAGTTTATAAAAAACGGGATTAAGAATACCAAAAAAGGAATTGATTTAGTAATCGAGGAGTTTAATTCAGGTAAACCGCTTAACAACCTAGAAGGACATAACGGACAAATTTTGTCAGGAAAAGATGCTTATAAACATTTGATTGAAAATATGTTGAAAGGTATGTAAATAGATTAAATCTGCCCGAGAATGAAAAAGAAGAATTTATAAAGCACTTAAAAGAAAGCATGAATCAGGCGACAGAGAAGGTTAATCCGACAATTGGCGGTTCAGGAAGGAATAAGATTACATATTTTTCACATGTAAATGATTATTTATCATTCTTTTACGACTGGCTTATGAATCCTAAAAACCCTCAGTTCAAAAATCTTTTCTTTGGAATTGCAGGAGTTTCAGCGCTTGCTTACGGTGGTAAGGCAGTATCTGAGGCTATAAAAGAGGTTCAGGTACGTTTGGTTGCAACAGAATTAAGAAACTTTAAAGCAAAGAAAGATTCTGCTATAGAGCCATTATGTCAAGAATTTTTTATACAAAAGAAAAACGGAAAATCACCGGAAGAGTTAAAGGTCATGGCTGATAATATACTTTTTGAAATCAAAAACGGTCCACCGTTTGTATATTCATAATTAGAGCAGATATACTACAAAATTTATATTTTGTTGTATTAAGTTTTTTATAGTCCCTTTCTTTGACCGCAAAGAAAGGGACAAAAGAAACTCTTGGGGCTGACACTCCACTCGCTAAACAATTCTACGGTTCAGCCTAATCGAGTGAACTCGGAACTTTCGGGGGTAAATGTACTCTTTTTAGTTTTCATTTGGAGTTTTTTGCAAGCAGACATTTACCAACCCGCCTGTTCCTCAAACAGCACTCTCTTTGTTAATGCTTCACCTAGATTGTTTGCTCATTCCGTAATGCCCCAAACCCCTCTATGTTTTAGTTTATAAACTATCGTAAAATTTCACATTTTATCTTCTGTAGGTCAGGTTCCACCTGACAATAACTGTTAATACAACAAAATATAAATTTTGTTGTATAAACAAAAAGCCGCAAATCATTGCGGCATTAACTCGTTAGATAAAGGAGTGGAGGAGAAAATAAAGAAAAGAGATTATACTTGTATATACCACAATATATATTATTTATAACACAATCGAACAATATTGTTACAAAAATTAATAGTGTACAAAATACATTTCTTGTGGTATTATAAAATTACCGACTAAAGAGGTTTTATATGATCAATATAGCAGTTTGCGGCGCAAACGGAAAAATGGGGCAAGAAGTTATAAAAGCGGTTCAAGGAGCCGAGGATATGACATTAGTTGCTCGTATTGATATAAACAACGGTCAGTTTGCAACAATCAAAGATGCTAAAGATTCTGTTAATATTGATATTTTAGTTGATTTTACACAACCGCAGTCTATTTATGAAAATGCTTTATATTGTTTGAATAACGGTATAAACATGGTAATAGGTACAACAGGTTTAACGGATTCTCAGATATGTGAACTTGAGAATTTATCAAAAAACACAAATACAGGTTGTTTAATAGCCCCCAACTTTTCAACGGGGGCTGTTTTAATGATGAAGTTTGCACAAATTGCCGCTAAATATTTTAATAATGCAGAAATTATTGAGCTTCATCACAATCAAAAGAAAGATGCACCATCAGGTACAGCTGTTAAAACTGCCGCTATGATGGCTGAAGTAAATGAGAATTTTGCATCAGGGAATTGTACTGAAACGGAAACCATAAAAGGGGCAAGAGGTGCAAACTCATACAACAATATTCATATACACTCAGTTCGTATGCCTGGGTTTATGGCGTCGCAGGAAGTTATATTAGGTTCAAACGGTCAAACACTCAAAATCAGACATGATTCAACTGACAGAGAGTGTTACATGCCTGGGGTTTTGCTTGCAATTAGGTATGTAAATGAACATAAAAACTTTGTCTATGGTTTAGACAACATTCTGTAAAATATGAAAAGATATCGGTCGGGTTTTAACCCGAAAAAAATATAAAAGGAAAAAATGAAAAGAAAACCAAGAATAGCAGTATTAGGAGCAACAGGAGTAGTAGGAAGAGAAATCTTAAAGATTTCTGAAGAACTTAATGTTGAATTTGAAAGCTGTTCCTGAGATTTTTGATGATGTTGATATTGTTATGGCATCAGCAGGCGGTTCAACAAGTAAAATGTTTGCACCTGAAATTGTTAAACGTGGCGGGATGATTATTGATAACTCATCAGCCTACAGAATGGAAAAAGATGTTCCGCTTGTTATAGCAGGAGTAAACGATGAAGATTTAAAATGGCATAAAGGAATTGTTGCTAATCCTAATTGTTCAACTTCTCAATTAATGTTAGTTTTAGAACCTTTGAAAAAATTTGGTATAAAAAGACTTATTGTTTCAACTTATCAGTCTGTTTCAGGAGCAGGACTTGCTGCTATGAATGAACTCAGAGATGATACGGTTGCAAGACTTGAAGGAAAAGAGTTTGAAAATAAATGTTTTAAAAAACCTATTTCATTTAATATAATTCCTCAGATTGACGTTTTCTGCGAAAACGGGTATACAAAAGAGGAAATGAAGGTTGTTAATGAAACAAGAAAGATTTTGCATCTAGATGAGAGTACAAAGATTTCTTGTACAGCTGCTCGTGTTCCTGTATTCAGAGGACATTCAGAGGCTGTTGATATAGAGTTTGGAGTAAATGTAAAGCCTGATGAAGTAAGAAACATACTACAAAATGCTTACGGAGTCAGGGTAATTGATAATCCTGGAAACTTCGATTATCCTACAACAAGAGATGCAGACGGAGTAGATCCTGTGTTTGTAGGCAGAATCAGAAAAAATTTAGCATTTGATAACGGTATATCTTTGTGGTGTGTAGCTGACAATTTAAGAATCGGAGCAGCACTTAATACTGTTAGAATATGCAAAAAAGTTACAGAAATGGGACTATATAGAGGGGGAGAAAAATAGTGTTCGTACCATCAATTTTACCAACTAGTATTCAATCAACAAGACCGTCAAAAAGAAAGATTGTCAAAGCTGTTTATACAACCGAAAAGTTCGCAAATAATGTTCAAAAAGATTTACCAAATGAGTTGAAAGGTTTTGCTCAGTCTATTGCTGAAACTTGCAAAAAAGCAAGAAACTTTATGACAAAAGTAGATTAGCCTGAATAAAACGGTAAATAAAATATTTTAAACAGAGAAAAGTAGGGTGCGTCATTTTGATGCACCCTACTTTTCTTAACAATTGTTATTATTTCTTTACAAACGGAAGCCTTTTACAAGAAAAAATGCTTATTTGTCATAAAATAAATGTAGGTCAGGTTTTAACTGACAAAAACTAAATTAAGTTACAGGGTGCAATTATTTGGAGCATTAAAAAAAAATAATATTAAAATCTAAAAGGAGAATTATGGGTAAAATTGTTACTCAAGAAGAGATAGTTAAAATAGTAAGATCAGGTCAAAAAGAGGGAAAAACTTTTGTTGCAACTAACGGGTGTTTTGATATTCTTCATGTCGGGCATGTTAGATATTTACAAAAAACAAAAAGTTTAGCGGATTTTTCAATTGTTATGCTTAATTCTGATAAGTCTGTAAAGCTTATAAAAGGCGAAACTAGGCCTATTAATAATCAGGAGGACAGGGCAGAAATATTAACTGCTTTATGTTGTGTCGATTATGTGGTATTATTTGAAGAGAGGTCGCCGGCTGAACTTCTTGAAAAAATCAAGCCTGATATTTATACAAAAGGTGCTGATTACACTCTTGAAACCCTGCCGGAGAGAGAAATTGTAGAAAGAAACGGGATAAAAGTCGAATTTATTGATTTTGTTCAGGGAAAATCTACAACTAATATTATAAAAAAAATAAATAATTAGATAAAATAAGGAGTTTATTATGAAAACTTTTACATTGGAACAAATTGCAGAGATTACCGGCGGTATGCTTACAAAAGCATCGGATGTAGCGATTACAAATATTGCTCCGCCAAAATTAGCTGATGAAAATACTCTTGCACTTGCTCTTGGTGAAGATGAGATTGCAAACCTGTCAGAAACAAAGGCTAAGGCAGCTCTTGTTCCATTGGGAGTTAATATAGAAGGATTTACAACTATTGAAGTTGAAAGACCTCGTTTGGCAATGATGAAGCTTATCTCTATGTTCTATGAAGAACCGGCTGTTAATAGCGGTATTCACCCATCTGCTGTTGTAGCATCAACCGCTAAGATCGGTCAAAATGTTTCAATAGGACAAAATGTTGTAATAGCAGAACATGCTGAGATTGGCGATAACACAAAAATTTTAGCAAACTGCTACATTGGAAACAATGCAAAAATTGGTTCTGATTGTTTCTTCCATCCCGGGGTAAATATTGGTGACAGAGTTCAAGTCGGTAACAAAGTTATCTTAAACCATGGAGTTTCTCTTGGCGCAGACGGTTTTAGTTTTGTTACAGAAAATCCTAATAATATTGAACAAGCAAGAAAAGACGGAGAAATTAAAGAAGGTAACACTGAACAAGTTATCTTTAAAATTCCTTCAATCGGCTCTGTAATTATCGGTAACAATGTAGAAATAGGTGCAAATTCTTGTATAGACCGTGGCACAATCGAAAATACAGTAATCGGTGATAATACAAAAATTGATGACCTTGTAATGGTAGGTCATAACTGCCGTATAGGTAAAGGTTGTATGATAGTTTCTCAAGTCGGTGTTGCAGGAAGTTGTGTCATCGGTGATAGAGTAGTTATTGCAGGTCAGGCAGGGCTTGCTGACCATATATCAATCGGTGATGATACAATTATTGCCGCTCAAGCAGGTGTAACGAAGAGTTTCCCTGCAAAATCAATCGTAGTAGGTGCTCCTGCAGTTCCAAGGAAAGAATTTATCAAGCAATTAAAGATTATGAAGGATGCAGGCGAACTTATTGCTAAGTTTAAAAAGTATGAACCTCTTTTAAAATCTTTTGAAGAGGGGGTTACAGAAGGTGAAAAAACTGGTGTATAAGAATTAACACCTCACCCCAACCCTCTCCTCGACAGGAGAGGGAGGAGATTTTTATGGTAACAATAAAGAACGAAATACGAACATCAGGCAAGTCATTAATGAAAAATAAAGAGTGCGAGGTCGTAATAAAACCCTCGGACTCAGGTCGTATTCGTTTCTTTTCAAAAGGTGCAGATCATTCTTTCGATGCTTGTATAGAAAACTTGTATTCAACAGACCATTGTGTAACGCTTTGCAGTAAAGATAAAAGAACACTTCTGGGCGATTACAAATATAAGGTTATGCTTTGCGAGCATTTTAATGCGGCTTGCGCTATAACAGGTGTAAATTCTATTGATGTTTACTTGTCTGAAACTGAAATGCCAATCTTTGACGGAAGTTCAAAGGTTTGGGTTGATTTGTTTAATCAAGCCGGAATCGAAGGTAAAAACAAGGATTTTTATACTTTAGAAGAACCTGTATATTATCTGAACGGAAAGACAAGCCTTGTAGTTATTCCTGATAAGGAGCTAAGAATTACCTATGCAGTAAACTATGATCATCCCGATTTAAGACACCAATGGGTAACAATGGATAATAAAAACTTAACAGAAATAATTGAAGCAAGAACTTTTGGTTTTTATAAAGATTTAGCAAAATTTCAAGCGTTAGGTTTCGCAAGAGGTGTTACTATAGATAACACAGTAGGACTAAAAGACGAAGGCTATACAACAGAATTGCGCTCAGAACTGGAACCTGTAAAACATAAAATATTGGATTTACTGGGTGATTTTAACTTAACAGGTGTTTCACCATTAAATATGAGGGTACAAATATTAGTAAAAGAAGCAGGACATGCAGTGCATTGTAAAGTCGCGCAAATGCTAAGGAGTAAATTAGTAAAGATATAATAAGAAAGTTTTATCGCCCAACCGGAGAGGTTTGGGGTGAGGGTGAAATTATTAAAGAAGTAATGAATAAGAAGGAGTATAAAAATGACAGAAGAATTAAATCAAGAAGTATTATCATTTGACATCAAAGAAATTATGGATATGATTCCTCACAGATATCCTTTTTTGTTGGTTGATAGAATTACTGAATGCATACCGAACAAGTATTCAAAAGGGTATAAAAATCTGACAATGAACGAAGAATTTTTCCAAGGACACTTTCCGGGAAATCCTATTATGCCGGGGGTATTACAGCTTGAAGCTTTGGCTCAATGCTCAGCACCAATTTTGATGTGTTCACCTGAGAATAAAGGTAAATTAACATTGTTTGCAGGTGTTGATAATGTAAGATTTAAAAATATTGTTCGCCCCGGTGACAGATTTGATATGTACATCGAGATGACAAAGGTAAAAGGCCCGATAAGCAAATGTCATGCAGTTGGCTCTGTTGACGGTAAAGTTTGTGTTGAAGCAGACTTGACTGTAGCTTTAAAATAGGGAAAAGAATACATAGATTTGTTCCTTTTGGACAAAAGGAACCGAAAACCTTTTAATAAGAAAAACGGCTGATTGAACACAAAAGGAGATGGTTGAACAAGACTCGAGTATCCGCCCTTTGAATACATAAGGAGCCGTTTGACTCAGTTTAAGATAAGTAAAAGTATAAACGGTGCGGGTGAAAAATTCACCCGCACCTTATTTATGCTGGTGTGTTTATTACAGTTAATGTCAGGTGTAACCTGACCTACTTTGAAAAAATATTATATGTTTAATATTGAACAGAATACATGCTAATCCCTGTAGGTCAGGCTCCGCCTGACAACGACTAAAGATTTTATAATTTACGAAAATAAATCTTATTAGTTTGTACATTTATCCCCTTGTATGATATAATCATTATCGTGAGAGATTTATTTAAAGTATTTTTATTAGGGATAGCTTTTTTATTTTGTATTGTACCGGTGGTGGCGGTGCAGAAAAAGACTGTACTTGTTTTGCCTGATAATATCGTAACGGAAAGTCTTGCGATTGATTCTTATATATACAATCAGACTGCAGAGTTTTTTTCAAATGAGATTATTAATCTTTTGAATAAAACAGATTATATTGTTTGTCCGACAGTTAGTGATGAAAGAGAGTTGTTAAAAAGCAAGCCTGCTTATATGCTTCCTGCAAGAGATTTAACAAACAGATTCAGGACTACTTACAATGTTAATTATCCGCTTTTACAGAAGGTAGCAAAAGTTAATAATCAACAGTACGTTTTACTTTTAACTTCAACTGTTGATGCGGAAAATTATATATTAAGAAGAACGTTGTGGGATTTTCTGAATATTGCAGGGGCTACAGTTGTTGATCCTGCATATAAAATCAGTACTTATGCGGTTTTAGTTGATATGAAAAACAAAATTGTTTTGTGGTCAAATACATTCTACAAGACTATAAGCGTGGTTGAAAGCCGAATTCTTTCAAGAGGACCTTCTCCTCAAACAGAACAATTGCAGAAGATTAGGGATTATTCAAGGATGGTTACTCCTGAGATTGCAGAGAATGTTCAAACAAGTGTACTTACAGAAGATGAATACTTAAAAGAATCATATAAAATATATTATGATATGGGCAACTTTGATAATATCTTTACTAAAAAATACAGAAGATGGTATAAAGAAGGCAAAAAGGATATTTTAGGCTTTGGTTCTAACACCGGTAAAAAAGTAAAATCGGCAAAAGAACATTATCGCGAAAGCAAAGAAAGAAGAGAAGAACGTCGTCAACAACGAGCTGAAGAAAAAAGAAACCAAGAGGCACAAAGAATTCAACAAATGAAAGATGGTAAGATACAAGATAATGATCCAACAAAGATTATTCAACCGCTTGATTTTGAAGATCAATCCTTGTTTGAACCTGTTAATATGAGAAGAATTTGGAAAAATAATCTGTACGGTGATTATGACAAAGACCGACCGGAATTAAGAGATTACGATAGATTATAGTTATAGATTAAATCCAAAACAGAATCTCTGTAACTGTTTGTAATTAAAATTTTTATCAGGTGAAAACCGACCTACAGAACTACAAGATTACAAGAACTTATTCACAACTCATTGTCATCAACAATTCTCTTATAACTTTTGTTGCTACAGCGGTTGATGCTCCGCTTGAATCGTAATCCGGAGCAAGTTCGACAACATCAGCGCCAAAAATGTTGAATTTAGAAATATACTTAAACCAGCCTAAAAGTTCATTAAACGTCAATCCTCCGACTTCGGGAGTCCCTGTTCCCGGCATTATTGATGTGTCAAGAACGTCAAGGTCAACCGTTACAAAAATCGGTTTATCCTTTAAGATGTCTATGTCTTCATATTTTGTTGCTCTTGTGTTGTATTTTTTCATTAGTTCAAATTCGTCCTTCATACCTGAACGAATACCGATTTGTTTAAGGTTTTCAAAACCTATTATGTTCCCACAATGGCGAATTACGGCAGAATGCGACATTTCTTCACCCAGGTATTCTTCTCTTAAATCAGTATGAGCATCAAAATGAATTATAGCTATATCTTTGTAGAATTTTGAAATTGCTTTTATCTCAGGAAGTGTTACAAGATGTTCTCCGCCAATACCAAAAACCTTTTTCCCGTCTTTATAAATATCTTCAACATTTTTTTCGATTAAATCTAAAGATTTTATAGTATTACCAAGCGGGAACTCTAAATCCCCTGCATCGTGGAAGTTGCAATCTTCAAGATGCTTATCAAAATATGGCGAATATTCTTCTAATCCCCAGCTTGCCAGTCTTATCTGCTCAGGTGCAAATCTTGAACCGGGGCGGTATGATACTGTACCGTCAAACGGAAGTCCGAGCATAATTATATCAGATGATGAGTAATCTTTATTTTCGCCCATCCAATTCCGATCCAAAAACGGTCCTCTTAACATAATTTCTCCTTTTGTATTTTATATTTGAATATAATACACAAAAGATTTATTCGGGTAAAGTATTATATACTTTACTTTATGAAACTTTTCTTTGTTATAACAATTTTATCGGGCCTTACAGTACAAATCCAATTGTTAAAATATTTTTCCATTGTTTTATTTTGCCAGTCTTTAAACTGATTTTCATTGAAGACATTATATTTTTTCAATATTTTTGTATAAACAATTCTATCTAACGTAAACATTTTGGTTGCGATAATGTCTGCCACTGATTTTATATTATCAGGCTTCTTTTTATTTATAATATATACATTATATTTTTCGTAATATTCGATTTTATCATCAACGGTTAGAAAATCGGAATTATTAACTATTTCGTCGATTCTGTCAGATACTTCTATAGGACTTGGTTTATGGTTAAATTTTAATTGTTCATTAATCTTTTGGGTATATGCTTGAGCCAAATCTAAGATTTGTTTTTCAGAATTCAATGTTTTAAAAAATTCGGGACCAAAACTATTAATCTTGTTGCCAAGCGGCGGATCTATATTGTTCTTAATGAGCAAATTCATATTCTTTGCAATAAAAGCGCCAAACTGCTGAAAATCAATCTCACCTTGGATAATAGCACTTCCCAAATAGGTGCCGTTATTCTTATAAACATTATTAATAATATTATCAATATATTGTTTATCATCTTCTGATTCAATGTATTTTCTCAATGTTCTGTCAAGACCGGCATGATGCTCTGTCGGAACAGATGTTTGTGTAACACCTTGCATTGCTGTTGATTTTAATGCTTCTGCACCGGCTTTTGAAATAACTTCCATTTGGTTTGGTTCGGCATCATGTTTTATAGAATTTGATGCGTATAAAGCAGCAGAACTTGCTAAAAGAGCAGAAGCTATACCTGTTTTTACAAATTTATTTATTGAAGAGATCCCTTTAACCATATTTTAACTCCTGAGATGTTGTACTTTATACATAGAATATAACATCTAAAAATATAATTTGCGCTTTTTTATATTTTTGTTTACAATTTTTAACCTTTATATTGAACTTTTTAAAATGATTTGCGTTTTATATGATGTATAATATTTTTATACAGGAGAAAGTTATGAAAAAGAATTATGCAGTATTATTAATAACAGGAATTATATTATCTTCAACAGTAGCATTTGCGGCTAAGTATACAATCAATAAATCAGGTACTGTAAGAAATCAGGCAGGGCAGACAATTACATCTCCTGCAAATAGTGTAAACCAGAATTTTTATAATACATATACTCCTGCAAATTATATAAATAATAACGTTGTGAACCAAACACAAGTCGGTACGATAGAGATTGTAATGGATTTTTCAGGCAGTATGTCTAATTGGATTACGGCTGCAAAAAGAAGCATGGCTGCTATAATCGCCCAAATTCCATCGACTACAAGAGTAGGTTTTAGAGTATTCGGGCACGATTCAAACGGAACCAATCCTACAAGTATTCATACTTTGCAGGATGTTAAAAAGATTGTCAAAAACGGTAATAAGTTTACGGTTGTAACTGAAAAGAATCCAATAGGTACAATTAAAGGCGCTTGCAGTGCAACAACTCAAGTTGCGCCAATAATTAGTGCAAATTCAAACTCTATCTTAGCTGGTATGAATTCTGTTGATATAGGAGGAGCAACACCTCTTGTTTATGCACTTGATAGAGCTGCTTATCAAGATTTTGCAAATATGGATACCACTTCACCTAAAAAGATTATTTTGATTACTGATGGGGGAGAAAATTGCGGTGGCGATCCTTGTGCGTTTGCCCGTAACCTTATGAAAAAACGTTCTGATATCCATATAGATGTAATTTTAGCATCGTCTTTTTCAAAGTCTTTATCTTGTCTGGCATCAACCACAGGCGGACATTTGTATAATGTAAATAATTTAGGTGATTTTTCTAAAACATTAACAAAGACTATTCAATCTCAACCTGCAACTCAGCAAGAAATCAAAAAACAAAGCTACGAGTTTATTGCTGAATAGCTTAATGTAAAAATGTATTCTGATTTAATGTGCAATTTGTGCTAGAATTGGGGTATGAAAATATCGCCTTTTAAGATAGAAGAATGGATGAACATGTATGAAAAAGGAGCGTTGTATGATTTGACTACAACGTGTATTAAACCTTTAAGCATATATGAACTTTTAGAACTTTCCGGAATGCAATCAATTCCTATTTTTGAAAGATCACTTGATTATGGCAGTATTACCGGCTCAGAGAGACTAAAATATGCAATTCAGTCGCTATATACTAATCAGGAATTAAAAAATATAACAGTTACTCACGGTGCAATAGGCGCAAATCAGTTAATTTTTTATTCGTTATTAGAACCCGGTGATGAAGTTGTATGTGTTGTTCCTGCGTACCAACAGCATTATTCTATTCCTGAATCAATCGGAGCTAATGTAAAATTATATTTTTTAAAAGAAGAAAACAATTGGCTTCCCGATATGGAGGAACTTTCTCAAGTTGTTACGTCAAAAACAAAGCTTTTGTGCCTGAATAATCCAAATAACCCGACAGGAGCCGTTATTCCTAATTGGTTATTGGAAGAAATTGCAGAATTCGCAAAGAAAAATCACGTTTGGGTTTTATCAGACGAAGTATATAGAGGGCTTAATTTAATAGGACACCCATATTCAACATCTATAGCAGATTTATACGAAAGAGGAATATCAGTAGGAAGCATGTCAAAAACGTACTCGCTTCCGGGACTACGTGTAGGCTGGGTTTGTGCAAGAGAAGATTTAATTAATGAAATTAACCATCAAAGGCAGTATAATACAATAAGTGTAAGTATATTAGATGAATATTTTGCATCTGTAGCACTTGAAAATCGGGATAAAATAGCAGAACGTAATTTTGATATTATGCGCTCAGGTATTGATATTTTTACTTCTTGGCTTGCGAATGAAGAATTAGCTAAATGTATAATTCCAAACGGAGGAACTACCGCCTTTGTAAAATACCAAAAGGACATGACCTCTCGTAATTTGTGCAAAAGACTTCAAAACAGGACCGGTGTTGCACTGCTTCCCGGTGAAACGATGGAGATGGAAGGGTATGTTCGAATCGGCTATTGTGCAACAGCTCTAAATCACGCATTAAATCTGTTTTCAGAGTACTTGCACAGCTAAATTATTATTAAAAAAATAACGCCAACTACTCTTATGTCCTATTGCAAGATGATTTTTATTATGGTAGAATTATTTTGCAGGGGAGTTGTTCTCAAATTCGGTCTGTGAATGATTAAATAAAGGGGTGAATATGCAAGTTTCTGCGATTAATACTCAGTATGATAACGGATATAATATGACTAATAATATAGCAATATATAACCGTTATAATGATAAAAATTCTGATACTTCTTTTAATTCTTTAACCCCGTACACTTCTAAAAAGGGTGTTTCTTCAGATAAATTGCCTTACGTTTTTGATAGTGTTAATCAATGGAAAAATTTCTGCCACCAAAGAATTTTGGGCGGTAAGCTCAATGTTATTGCATAAAGTATGAGTACAAGTTTAGTTTTAGGTTTTTTTGACGGAGTACATAAAGCCCATAAGGCGGTAATAACCTCTGCTTTAGAATTCTCTGATAATGTTGTTTTAATAACTTTCAAAGAAAGTCCCGCTGTTTATTTTGGAAAGGAAGAAGAATATATCTTATCAAGAAAAGATTCTCTTGAAAAAATAAAGAAGCTGGGAGTAAAAAACATTGTTGAACTTGATTTTTCAGAGATTGCAAACAAGAGTGCGGAAGAATATTTAAAGTATCTTATTGATACTTACAAACCTGTCTCTATATCAACAGGTTTTAATCATACTTTTGGACTTAATAAGTCAGGTAACGCAGAGTTTCTTAGGAACAATCAAGATAAATACAAGTACAAATACATTTGCTTACCGCCCGTAAAAGACGGAAATAACATAATAAGTTCTTCTTTAATAAGAAATTATTTAAAAGAAGGTAAGGTTGATAAGGCAAACAGTCTTTTAGAAACCAATTTTATATTAGAAGGTACTGTTGTACACGGTGCAAAAATCGGAAGAACAATAGGTTTTCCTACTGCCAATATAAATTACCCGAATGAAATTGTAAAACTGCCATTCGGTGTATATTGCGTCTCCCTCGCTTTTCTGGAGAGGGAAGGGGTGAGGGGACAATTAAAATCCGCAATTATGAATTGGGGAATGAAGCCAACCGTCCATAATACTGTAGAACCGATAGTTGAGGTGCATATTTTAGATTTTGATGGTGATTTGTACGGCAAGGATATAAGAGTAGAAGTTTTAAAACAAATAAGACCTGAACAAAAATTCAGCAGTCTGGAAGACTTAAAAAAGCAAATTAAAAAGGATATTAAAGAATGCTCAGAGTTGTAATTATAGGATACGGGGGAATGTTTACCAATTTAATCGCAGGAGCGCTTGATGCAAATTGTGAGATAGTCGGTGTCTTAAGAAAAGAAATGGTTCAATATAATCCTATAATAAGAAAGATAAAAGATATTCTTTGTCCTTCTCTTGATTACAATTATATAAAAAGCTACAATTTACCGGAGATACACGCAAGAGGGGTAAATACAGAAAAATTTAAAAAAGCGATTTTAAAACTTAATCCTGATATTATTTTTGTCGGTTCTTGGGGAGAACTTATAAAAAAAGAGATTTATGATATTCCTAAAATTGCAACAATTAATGCGCATCCTTCGCTCCTTCCAAAATACAGAGGCCCGAATCCGTATTATTGGGTTATAAAAAATCAAGAGCAATCAAGCGGTGTATCTTTTCACCTTGTTGACGGAGATTATGATACAGGTGCAATTTTAGCACAGGAAGAAATCAAGGTTTATCCCTCTGATACCGGAAAAACCTTGAAAGAAAGAACTGTTTTGACTGCAAGAGGTGTTGTTTGTGAGCTTCTGAAGGATTTGAGTGAGGATATAATTATTCCGCTAACTCAAAGTGATGATAAATCTACCTATTATTCTCAGCCTTGTGATTTTGAGCTCGATTTTTCAAAGAGTGCGGAAGAAAATTATGCAAAAATACGAGCAATCCACCCTTGGGGTGAAGCATATTTTTATCACGAGTGCACTTGTTTTTCAGCTTTTGTTCATGGAAGTGAAGTTATTGAAAATAAAACTTTTTATACAGAACCAAAAACTGTTACAAATTTAGATACAGATAATAAAATAATTGATGTTCTTTGCGGAGACGGCAAAGTATTAAGAATAAGAACAGAGCATTATAACAAATACGACAGGCCATTTACAAAAAATTATTTAAAACGTGAAATAAAAATTGGTAAAATAATATAAAAAATTACAATAATGGTATGTCAAAAAAATTTGTGCAATCAAAAAAATTATCGGACAAAAACAGCGCATTCTTAAAACTTTGTGCTTGTTGAATTTTAGCCGTGCGGTTCTTACGATACTAAAGCGGAAGAATCTAAAAAAAATACCCATAAGTGTAATATTTACAATAAAAAGGTTGAAATTTTTTTTTGTTTGGTTTAATATGTGGTTGACATATTTTTCGTATGATTACTTATCCAAACCGGAGTGCGGGGAATATTTAAGATAGTCGCCTAACAAGTTCTTAAGGCAATTGGTAAAAAAGAATTTAGGAAAGACGCTTTTATTGGAACCAAACGAGAACATAGCGAAACCGTAGTGAGGATTTTTCTTGGTAGTTGTAGGAAAAACCATTTACAAAAAAGATGAGGATTTCAATGATTAGAAAGACAGTCATAACTGTTATTGCATTGTTAACCATGGCAACTTTACAAGCACCGTCTGCTCAAATATCTGAAGACATGGTTAAAGAAACGATAATCAAGCATTCAATAGAAATGAATGTCGATCCTGCTTTGGCGCTAAGTATTGCAAAGAAAGAATCAGGCTTTAGGCACGAACTTAAAAGCAGGCACGGTGCGGTCGGCGTTTTTCAGCTGCTTCCTTCTACTGCTAAAATTATGGGATATAACCCGTATTATTTAAGTGAAAACATAAAAGCAGGACTTACTTATTATAAAATGATGTATAAAATGTTTGGTTCTACCGAGCTTGCGCTTGCGGCATATAATGCAGGTCCCGGAAACGTAAGACGACATGGTGGCAGGATTCCTCCGTATGCGGAAACTAAAAGATTTGTAAATATTATAATGCAAGATTATCGTAACCAAAAAAAGAATCCGGATCCTGCAATTGCAAGAATAAAAAAACAAAAATCTATTGCGTTACCTATAAAAACTAATGAAGAAGTGAATAAAGCTCCAAAAGATTTTGAACTTCCTCAATTAAACGAAATCCCAGAACTCAAGAATTCAGATCCTGTTATGGAGATTTTGTAATATAGTTTTTAAAAATTTATTAATAGCGAGGCGGTTTTTGAGGTACTCTCAAAAACCGCCTACTAATTCTTATGTTCTTATTATGATTTCTTGCTTTTAATAAAATCTACAACTTTATCATAAGAGTTATTCTTGACCCATTTACAAGCTTTATAGCAAGGCTCGGTTACTTTATCCGCATATTTTAAAACATCTTTAACTTTTTCATTTTTTATATATTTGTTGACAACATCATATTTTTTAGCTAACCCTAAGAGACCTACAATAACAGCTGCCGTTCCTAACAGTGCCCCGAATGTACCCAATGCGGATTTGTTCTCGTTAGGTTCTGTATAAGCATATTCTTGTCCTCTAAAACATACTGTATCACATTTTGGCTCTTCGCTTAAGAAAATAGAATCCTGCTTTTTTCTTGCGCCGACTCCGCCGGTTGTTTCTTGTTTTGCAGTATCTATTTGTCTTTCGCCAACGCTTCCTGCTGATTCACCGCCTCTAAAACTTACTGTCATTGCCATACAAACCTCCAAACGAGTTTTTCACACATCTTCTATTACATGAAAAACATTTTTTTTTCGGAAATTGCTTAATTTTAATATGTTTGTTACAAATCTTTACAATAAGTTTTTTCGTCTTTCTTCCAGCTGTATTTTGAAGCATATTTGGGAAATGTAGTCCAAGTCTGGTTCTTTTAAATCTACAAATTGGAATGATGCTTTTTTAATATTATCATCGTTATCGGTTCTCACATATTTTGCTTTTACTTCAATTATCTTATTTTGTAAAAACAAAGAGAGGATAACCTCTTCCGGAAAATCAATCTCGTTATCTAATTCAATACGAACGCCTTTTGCGGATAGATCATAAGTTAATGCGGAAAGGCTATGCTCTTGTTCTTCTTTTACATAAGTTATATTAATGTTTTCCTGCAATTTTACTCTGAAATATTCTCTGTTTTGTTGGTATTCCATCTCTTCGGGTTTTCGCATAGTAAAAAGAATATATGGTTCCTCAAACTCTACTTTTTTTAAAACAGTTTTTGCTTTATATAAACCGTTATCACAGGCAATTCCGAGTTCTACTTCTTGAGGAGCGGGAATATTAAGAGCCTCCTCACTTTTTGTGCTTACCAAAAACTCTAATTCGCCGATAAACCTTACTGCGGCCTTTGTATAATGAGCAAAATTGTCATTATCCAAATAATTAATTTTTACATAATTTATGCTTTCTTTGCTTAAATCAAACTTCATTTAATTCTCGTAACTTTTCCGTTTTTCATTTTATAAGTGTGCACTTTTTTGCCGTTATTATCATACTGAACAATATCACCCTTCCAATTCTTTTTAAAAATACCTCTTGGAATACTGCCAGTTTTGTACGTTCTAGCTTTTGCACTAACACAAACTACAGAGAATGATAATATTATCAATAATATAAGCAGCCTTTTCATGCCACAATTATATCATATTTTTTGCATTTGGACAGTCCGTTTGTATTATAATTATAATATGCAGGGAATAATTTTTGACTTTAACGGAACTTTATATTGGGACTCGCAACTTCATTATGATGCGTGGAGAGAATATTCTGCGCTTTTAAGAGATAAACCTTTTACAGATGAAGAAATGAGAGAAAGAATGTTCGGACACACAAATTCGGACATTATTGAATACCTGATTGGTAAAAAACCTTCTCAAGAAATGGTTGAAAAATACGGTAAAGAAAAAGAAGCAGTTTACCGTAAAAGATGTCTTTTAAATCCGGAAAAATTCAAATTGGCTGACGGAGCCATAGAGTTATTAGACTATTTAAAAGAACATAATATCCCAAGAACAATTGCTACGATGTCAGAATGGGATAATGTTGAATTTTATATAAAAGAATTTCATCTGGAAAAATGGTTTGATATTGATAAAATTGTGTATTCAGACGGAACAATTCCTGGAAAACCGGCTCCTGATATATTCCTGATTGCAGCAAAAAAGATAGGATTAAATCCGAATGATTGTGTAGTTGTCGAGGACGCAATAGCAGGAATAAATTCAGCAAGAAGCGCAGGAATAGGAAATATTATTGCAATCGCATCATTAGAGCCTGTTGAATTCTATCAAAAAATGGAAGGTGTCAGCCAAGTAATTCAGAGCTTTTACGAGTTCCCGCGTTCTATTTTTAATTCTCCGCTTTTGGCGGTTTCGTCTCAATCTTAGATTTTTTGTGGAAAATTTTATTCCATAATTTTGTTATACCTGTTTTCTTCGCTAACCAAGATGCGCCTTGACCGATTTTTCTTCCGATAGGTGCAATAACATTATCAAATACAGGTTTTATTACCCCCTTAAATGCAGCAGAAGCAAACGGAACAATAACATCTTTACCTAGCCAGCTGAATAACTTACATGCCCCTTTAAAAATCAAAGGCATAAAAGGAATAGCAGCCATTCCTACAGCCATACCGAGCATGCAGCCGGTACTTGGAAATGCTGTGAAACAACTGTTTATATAATTATTCCGACAACAACAACCTCCGAGTGTATATGTATTTTTATACACTGTATCACCATTAAAATTGATTGTTGTGCTTATAGTGTCCGCCATGGAAATATAATCCTTTTTATACTTTCTCTGTATATTTAAAGTATATAAAAGATAAATAATTGCATGTTTTTGGGGAAATGTTAATAAAAATTTACAATTAGTGGCGGCGAAATATGAAAATGGTTAGAAAATATGCGTTTAGGGTTTGCAATTTTCTGCGGAATCTGAAGAATTATTATAAACTACTCTATTTATAAGTCTGATAATCAATATTCTTCAGTTATATATGTAGCAGAAAATTTATACGCTTCAAGGGTTTTAGAAAAATAATTAGGAGGAAGTCCTGCCTTCTCTTTTAACGAATTCAAAAATACTTCTCTGTCAGGCAGTTGTTCCCATACAACAGGAAGATAAACAGCTCTTTTTTCTCCTTCGGCAATAATAATACCGTAAGGGTTAATTTTTGATAATAAATCTCTTTCATCTTTGAATTTTATACGTTCAATAGAAGATAGAATTGAAACGGATATTTCAATATTTTCAAGCTCATCTATAGTAAGAGGTATGAACCTTGGATCTTGAAATCCTGCATTTTTAGCATTATCAATCAAATCTAAGATAAGCGGTTTTGTCGGATAAATAGAACCAATACACCCTCTCAATTGCCCGTTAAGCTTTATTGTAACAAAAGAGGCTCCATATTCAAGCATAACAGGCGGAATATGATTTGGCTTAAATTCTTCTTGATTTATGGAATGCAAAATACTTTCTCTTACAATATCTATGATGTATTTTTTGTAATATCGTTCAATGTATTCATTTCTGCTTCCCGAATACATGAACCACGAACCATATCCTACAACCTTGTCTTTTTCCTCGCTAATATCCCCGGAATTGTACATTTCAGTTCTAATTAATGCGCAATCGTTGTTATTTGCAAATTCGACCAAACCTTTTATTCCGACTAGTCCGCAGGCTTGCTCGGTTTGTAAGCAGTCAATTTTTCCGGTTTCAATTATTGCTGCGGTATAATTATCAATTTGTCGGCATTGCTCTTGTGTATAATAATGGCTTAAATCCGAAGATATTATAAAAGATGAGTTTTCCCAATACTCAGTTATAATATCTGTTATGAGTTTATAATCACATCTGCCGGTTAGAATTGGTATTAAACGAATTTTATGTCCTATTTTTTTTAAACTTTTTACAAAATCAATAGCATTTTGTTTCTGAGGATAAATTAAATTTTGCAGAAAAGGTAATTGAACTTCAATAGCGTGCTCTTGTTCAAAAGGTACATTTGACACAATTGCAGGATATTTTGAAGCAATTTCTTTAATAAGCCTGTTGTTTATTTCTATACTTCCAAGCGGTGTATCAAAGTATGTATATTCAGGCATAGCAATATTTGTAAAAGTTTCATGATGCGAAGGTGCAATAATAAAAATGTTTTCGCTCGGTTCAAAATGCTGAAACCCTGCCATTGAACAATGCCCTGAATACATATAACCGGCATGAGGAACAATGATAGCTTTTGATCTAAAGTTAGGCTTTCCTTCTTTATATGAGTTTAATAATTGATTTATTTCGTCGGAGGAGTCAGGATAATAACTTCCTGCGAAACTAGGTTCTTTATTCATAACGCTATTATAGAATAATTTTTTTGTAATGGCAAAAAAAATTTTGTTTATGTTTTAAAAAAAGTATTATGAATAATGTAAGTTTTAAAGGTTACTCAAATATTATATCTGCCAGAGGGGTTTTATACTACATATATAGCAATGAAGCTTGATGATGAAGGCGGACATGATGATTTGAGTACATATAAAAATCTTAGAAAATTAGCGGGATATCCGGAAGGATTAAAAGATGAAGACATTCTCACCTTTACATACGTTACAGATAAGAAAATAAGTGAAGATTTCTTTTTCGGAGAAAAAAGTTTCTGTACCGGAGAACAATTAGAATATGCCCGTGAAAAACTTGTACCTAATATTCTCAGCAAGAAAAAGTATTCAAACTTTGAAATTGTTCATCTTAAAATATATACATTTCTCGCAGATTTAACAAAACGTCTGTCAAATGAAAAATTTGAAAAAGAAGATGAAAATATGAAAAGAGTTATACAAGTTCTGTTTTCGAATTTGCAAAAAATAAACAAACTGGGATTTAGATTATTTGATGGAAAAGAAGCTTTTGAATTCACTTCTGTAGGTTGTTTAAAACACTTCAAATTTCAAAAAATAGCTTGGAAGTTTAACAGAAAAATTGCAGAAACAATGACTGAATTTTTCAGATAAAAATCAAAGTTCTTTATTAATATCTTTTATGTATTGTTTTATTGCGGGTGTTATAAGTAAATCCGGCTCACTCATACAAACATCATCAAGAATTATAACTCCTCTTCTCTTTTCTCCGGTTTGAATATATAGTAATCCAAGCATAATTTTGTCATATATATTATTAGAAGATTTGTATTCTTCAATTTTCGTTTTAACAATATTTAGCTGTTCATAACATTTTGCAAGGTTAATGTAGTTTTTAAAATTAAGCCCGTATAGTTTTAAGGCATCTTCAAAACAAGTCCTTGCCATATCAGGATATCCGATATACATATATGATTCACCAAGATTTGACTTAAATATTGCAGTCGCCTGCGTGTTTTGGCTTAGTTGTATTGCTATTTTAAATTCTTGAATAGCAGCATAGTATATTCTGTCTTGAAGAGTTTTCTGTAGCCGGAACAAATAAACATGGCAGATATCAGTAATAAACAAAAAATTCGTCTCATATTTAATTTTTAATTAATTTATATTGAAAGTCATTCTTCAAACAAATCAATTTCCAAACCTTCTTTTGCAAATATTGAATCATCAGAAGCGTATTCTTCTGCTAAAGTGTCCAATTTTTCATCCGTGTAGCTTGGATCATAGTGGAAAAAGACAAGCTTTTTAGCTCCGACTTGCTGCTTGCAGTCAAGTGCCATCTCGAAAGTGGAGTGTCCAAAACCTTGCTTTGGAACATAAATACTTAAATAATCTTCAGTTGAATATTGTGCATCGTGGATAATCAAATCACAGCCTTTTGCAAATTTTACAAGCTTTTTATCTCCTCCGGGGTAGCTTTCTTTATCTGTAGCGTAAACCAATGTTTTTCCTTTATATGTGATTTTGTAAACAAGTACCCCGTTTTGCGGATGAGCGTATGATTTATAACAAGTAATTACAACATCGTTATCTGTGTAATCACCATCTTGTAAATCATTTACTCTTATTACTTTTGGTCTTTCCTCGCCTTTTTTAAAAATTATATAATTTGTTTCATTCAAATCTGTAATTCTTAAATCAGATGCAATGTCTCCCAAATCCAAAGGAAAAGATTTAGTAAACAGAAGTTTAGAAAGTTCATCTTCTAATGTTTCATTGTAGTTTACACCACCTAATAAACTCATTCTTGTTGATGAAAGGTGGCAAGGACGAAAGAACGGAAAACCTTGTATGTGGTCAAGGTGAATATGGCTTAGAAGAATTGAACATCTGACAGGAGTTCTGTCTGTAAGTGTAGTTCCGGATTCTATGTATTTTTGCATCAGCTCATTTCCAAGGCTGATCAATCCTGTACCGGCATCAAGGATTATTAAATGACCGCCGACGTGAACTTCTACGCAAGATGTATTCCCTCCGTATTTTAAGAAATCTCTATCAGCAACAGGATAACTGCCTCTTACACCTCGAAACTTAATCTTAAATTCATCCATTATATCTTTTCCCTTCTTAGTTCAAAACTTCCATTTCTGTCGCTTTCTTCACCGTATAAAAGCTGTGTTCCCATTAGTCTTATTCTTGCGTGCGTTTGTGTTTCTTTTAAATTTGTTTCTTTCAAATATACATCAACTTTTACTTTATTTTTATTGGTGTTAATATTTATAACTCTAAATGCGTTCGGATACGTTACAAGAGACGGGCAAGAAACAATAAGCATGTTGTTTTCCTGACGAAGTTTAACGGCGTGATAATGACCTTGCAAAATAATAATAGGATTAGAATGTGTTTTTAAGACTTTTTTTAATTCATAATCATTAATTAATTTGTGATTAGGACTTGAAAACGGCTCAAAAACAGGAACATGAGTACAAAGAATTATTGTTTCGTCTTGATGTTCTTCTAATTCTTTTTTTAGCCAATCCAATTCTTCTTTAGATATCTCTCCGTTTGTTGTTACTTTATAATCTATTATAGAATCGAGACAAATTACACGATATCCTCTTTTGGGAGTGAATGCGTAGTAAATATTATCGTGTTTCATTTTCTTATTATTTTCGGTTAAAACAGATACAAATTTTTTCTTTGTTAAAGGTCCGTCAATTCCTATGTCGTGATTTCCGTTTATTGCGTACCATGGATAAATAAGGTTTTCTGCATGGTTAATAAACTTTTCCAATTCACTGACTTTAGGAGTATTTATTAAATCTCCTGTAAACATTACAAAATCATACGCACCGGAGGTGTTAACTTGGGTGATAGCATCGTCAAGAAGCTTTCCTGAATCTCTCAGCATTTTATAAGATGTATTATCTTCGTATGATGAAAAATGAGCATCACTTATTTGTGCAATTCTTAAATTGTTATTTGCTGCAGTACACATTTGTGAACCAATGGCGCAAGCTAAAACAATTGTCAAAATAAAATTAACAAATTTTGAAAAAAATGATTCTTTTTTCTTTTTTTTATAACTCTCTTTAGGCATAATCATTAATTATAATAATATATTCAGGAGTTTAAATCAATAACGGAGATTAAAAAAGTATTAACAGTTAATAGTATTTATAAGGAAAGTAAAGTTTTGTTACAGAACTTCTATAACATGTTATTTTTAATAAAATATGTGGAATTTATGACATGATGTTATGTTTAGTCGTATGTATTTAGTTGGTAAAGTATATTAAATTTTGCATCAATCCTTTTGGAAAAAATGAAAGGTAAATAAAATGCAAGGAATAAGTTCTAATTTAACTCAGCAGCTTTTGCAGCTTGATAATCAATATGCGTTTCAAGTTCAAGGTTTGCCGCAAGTACAACAAACTCAACAAACCCAGCAGCCGACAGTTACGCCTGTTTCAGGTGATATAAGTCAAGCTCTGCTGAATGATATTGCTTCAATATCATCAGGTGCTTATAATGTAAGTTCTGCATTTGATAGTGCAATGAATGATATTGCCTCTTTCAAAGATTTAATCTCATCTACACAAAATAGCCTTTCTCAACTAAAAGGATACGCATCTGATATAAAAAATATTATTGCTCAGGCTCAGCAAGGCGGACTTTCACAAGGTTTATTAGATAAATTACAAACGGATGTAGATTCCAAAATTCTTGATATAAATATAATAAAAGATGCTGCAAATTCAGGGGGTGTTAATCCTTATAGCGGAGAAGTAAGTATTAACGTTCCAAGCTTTAAAGCTTTCTCAAACGGTGGTGAATCTGCTCCGGTAGAAGGTGATGGTACATACAATCTTGATTTAAGTTTTGAAGTTGGCGGTGTTCAATTCTCGGGAACTGCAAATTTAAGCTTTCAAACCGCTGAAGATGGAAGTATGCAGCTTGCATTTGATGTAACGCTTGATTACGACTTATCTTCTATATCAGGAGAAGGCGGTATTACATCAGAAGATGCAATGAATGTAATAGACGGCTTGCTGGCTTTGATGGGAGATCATGAAGGTACATTAGAAGGTGCAAGCAGTATTATGGATGCTGTGTTTGAAAAAATATTTGAAACAATGGGTTCTGCACAACCAAATGCTGAAAATGCAAACGGGTACGATAGTTCTGAATATTTGAAAAATCAAATTGTACAACAATCTTCTTCTGCATTATCACTTATTTAGATGGCATCTATAATACTTTTTATATCAGTGTTGGTAATATTTTTTAATGCAATGTTTTTGTGTTCATTATTTAGAGCTTGTTTTTCTTTGAGTCTTGTTAGAACTTTTAGTAATAAAGTTTGATTAGAACTGTCTAAAAGCGTTTCAAGTTCTTCTATATTGTCTGCATAATCAACGGCAAAAAATACAAAATCACTTTCCTCATATAGTTCATCATACAATAAGCTGTTTAGTTTGTTGACATTTATACTCTTAAAGAATTTATTAATGTTAATTATTTCTTCTTTTGTATTTTTATCGCAATCAAACAAATATTCGTCATTTTCTTCAAATGATACAAACTTTTCTTTCGCCATTCTTAAGAGCAGGGCTGAAGAACTTGTCAAATTATTATGGTAAATATTTTCAAATATTTCTAACAAATTGTAGTCTATAGCTGCGCTTGGAGAAATGATTTCAGGGATTGCATTAACAATATTGCATAAAACCAATATCGCTTTATCAAAATCTTTATTTAATAAAGTTTCCAAATCAACTAAAAATGGTATTTCTAACGCAATATTTTCTGACAAAGAAGATCTTTTCATAATATCAAAAATCAAAGGCAGAGTATCTTTTGCACCAAATGTAACTAAAAATTTTATAGCACTAAATTGTTCAAATTCGTCCTTTGATTCCAAAAGTTTTACAGCATCTTCTTTAGAAACGGCATCATTGTTCTTAGCAAGAACTTCTATTGAATTGTTTGATAAAAACTCATCATCTGACTTAGCAGTTTCTCTAATCGCCGGAGTTAAGTCTTTTATATCATTTTCGTCTAATAATGAGAATACTTTAACCGCATAGGTTTTTTGAGCATCCGTTCCGTTCACGAACAAATCTTTCATTTTTGTTATGCAGTCTGTACTATCAAATTCCAAAAATTTGTACAAATTTTTGAAATTATCTTTGTTGCAAGCTTGCTTAATACGTTTTGCGACATTATTCTTTATAAAATCAAATAAAAAATCATCTTGTTCCACAAGCTTTTTAAATAACTCAATATCAGGAGTATTCACAAGAATTTTTGCAGCTTGTTCATACTCGGCGGGGTTTTTCCCTGTAATAGCTTTAAATAAATCCATATTAAACTAATCCAAATAAAAAACTGTAATTACTTTATGATTTTCTTCAGCGTATTCAACTGCTCTGTGAAGAGTTTTACTTGTATGAGATAAGAAACAAATCATTTGATTACAGTCATCAATAATTTCTCTATTACAAACCCTTGAAGCATCTGCTAATGTCATCATTGCTCTGTCAGAGTGTTCTACTATATTTGGAACACCAATTAATTGGTCTTGAACATCTGAGGGTTGCTGCCCAATTGTTTGAGGTAAAATAACCTTTAATTTGTCAGGATTAGATTTCATTGCACCTCTGATTGCAGCAGCATTTGTGCCGCATGAACCGCCTGATGTGATAATTGTATTTCCTTGTTGAACAAGAGCGGTTGCTAAAGTTTCAATCATTTGCTGGTGTGTAATAGCAAGGTTTCGGGAGCCGATGATTGCAATTCTTTTTGCGGGCTGCTTAATAGTAGCTAATTCCATTGCTAATTCATCAACTGTATCCGGAGTGCTATCCGCCGTATCCATGTCATCAATAGGCACCATAATTGACGGTTGTTGTTCATTGTCATCAATAGAATCTAAAATTTCAATCATCTGTCCACCTTCTATTAGTTTTATCTGGTTACTGTCCCTTCTCACTTGCCTTCATCGGTCGGGCAGGGAGAATAAGAGTTTGTTTACCTTTTGTTTATTGTATTGTCATTTATATATTTTTTGTTGTATGCTGATTATAATAGCATAAAAATCGGATTTTGGGAATAGGGAATGGAAAATATCTTAGAGGGACTTAATGCAGAACAGCAAGAGGCAGCCCAAACAACAAAAGGGGCTTTGCTGATATTAGCCGGTGCAGGAAGCGGTAAAACAAAAGTCTTAACATCTCGAATTGCATATATGATACAACACGGCGCAGTTGCAGGAAAAATTCTCGCAGTAACTTTTACAAATACTGTTAAGTATATGTGGGTTGGTACGTTTCACAGTATTTGCGGAAGAATTTTAAGACAAGATATTGAACATTATGCTTTTCAAACAGGAAAGTCTCTTGATAAAAATTTTACTATTTATGATGAAACAGATTCTCTTGCGGTCATCAAACAGGCAATAAAAAAGATAAATCTTGATGACAAAATTTATGCCCCAAAACTTGTTAAGGCAATTATATCAAATGCTAAAAATAAAATGCAGGATGCATATACTTTTGCTACATTTGCCCGTGATTTTAAATCACAAAATATCGCTATATGCTTTTAATTACGGTAAAACTTTTAGAACAAAATCCTGAAGTCAGAGAAAAATATTTTAAAAAGTTTCAGCATATCTTAGTAGATGAGTATCAAGATACAAACCAAGCTCAATATCAATTGGTAAAAGCTTTATATACGAACTTGCAAGCAGATGTGCCTGAAACACGTTCTCTTTGTGTAGTGGGCGATGTAGACCAGTCTATTTATTCTTGGCGTGGAGCTGATTTTAGAATTATTTTAAATTTTCAAAATGACTTTCCTAATGCTAAAGTCGTAAAACTTGAACAAAATTACCGTTCAACTGCAAATATTCTTAATGCAGCAAATGCAATTATTGAAAATAATGAAGAACGTGTTGATAAGGTTCTGTATTCACAAAAAGGTGATGGGGAAAAAATATCTCTTTATGAAGCACAAGATGAAGCTGATGAGGCTAACTATATAGTGAGATCAATAAGAGATACTTCTGATAATTATAATCAGTTTGCAATTTTGTACAGAACAAATAATCAATCCCGTGCTCTGGAAGAAGCTCTTATCGCAGCAGGAATTCCATATAGAATATATGGCGGTCTAAAATTCTATGACCGTAAGGAAATTAAAGATGCAATTGCGTATTTGAAACTTGTATATAACCCAGATGATTCACAGTCTTTGCGCAGAATAGTAAATGTTCCGAAACGTGCAATTGGCGAAACAACACTTAAACACTTGCAAGAGTATGCAGATGAAAATGACTTAAGCCTTTTTGGTTCAATAAAAGATGTAGATAATATTTCTGCAATAAAATCAGGTACTGCAACAAAACTAAAAGATTTTGCAACTCTTATTGAAAAATTCCAAGAAGCTCAAAAACGTTATTCTTTGCCGGAATTTTTAGGATTGGTGCTGGAAAGAAGCGGATATTTAAAAGAACTTCACGAATCGAATACAGATGAGGATGAAGTCAGGATTGAAAACTTGCAAGAACTGGTGAATGTAGCCAATGAATTTGAACCTGAAGAAGAAGATAATATCTTAGGTGAATTTTTGGCTCAAGTTTCTTTGGTGTCTGATATTGACGGAATGGATGAAATTGCAAATAATGTTACTCTTATGACATTGCACGCATCAAAAGGATTGGAGTTTCCGATAGTATTTCTCGCAGGATGTGATGAAGGTATATTCCCGTCTGCAAGATGCTCTAATACAACATCTGAACTGGAAGAAGAACGCAGGCTTATGTATGTCGGCGTTACAAGAGCCGAAACTAAGCTTTATTTGACAACCGCAAAAAGACGCCAAATGTGGGGTGAATACAAATACTATACGCCTAGCAGATTTTTAGAAGAAATACCTTCAAATTTACTTGATGAAGAAGCCTCTGAATATTCTGAATATTCACCGGAAAGAAGCACCTTTAGAAGTGCAGTAAGCACAGTTAAGAAAACAAATAATACTGCAAAATATACAACTGACGGCTATGTAAAACCGTCTACAGGATTTGGTTCAAATTTTGTTGCCCCTGTGGTAAATAACTCAGGTACAAGCGGAAAGGCCAATTCTTCCGGCAAACAAAACTACAACCGTAGTAAAACGAAGTCCTGCAAAAATGATAGTTAAGAAAAATCCTATTAATAAAGAAAAGGAAGAAGAAAGAATGAAGGCTTTTTGGGAAAATAACCCAATGAAGCAAAAAATAGAAGAACAAAAAAGAAAAGATGCTGAAATTGCAGAAGAAAAAAAACAACAAGAAGAACTTAAAAATGCAACAACTCAATATTTCTTTAATATAGGTGAAAGAGTTTTTCATGAAAAATTGGGCATTGGACACATAGCTGATGTTATACAAATAGGCGACAGCACTATGTATACTATAGATTTCGGTAAACTTGGTAAAAAAGCTATGGATGCTGCATACGCTCATCTTAAAAAATTCTAGTGGGTAAAAAAGTGTTTTAACCTTGTATTTTGTTTATTATTTTGTTACATTTCTTTACTTTAAACCTAAAATCATGGCAATTTTTCCTTTTAAAATAACTTTATATATATAGGAACATATGGGATATTAGGATAATGAGCAACTGGTTAAACAATTTTATGAGCGGTTTAGCGTTCGGAATGTTTGCAGGCAACCCGTTTTTTAGAGGAATGGGCGGCTTAGGTTTCGGCGGCGGCTGTTGTTCCGGCTTTGGTATAGGTTTCGGTTTTGGCGGAATAAGCAGTACTTATTATTCAGGCTTTGCAAATCCCTTCCCTTCTATATTTGGCGGTTATATGGGCGGAGGATATTCATCATCTGCCGGACTTATTATGCCGCAAGGTTTTGCAAATAATAATTTCCCGCAAATTGATTTTGCAACTCCCTGCCAAACGATTTGGGAGGCATATACTAATCCTAATTCAAATTATAATTCATATATGATGGATTGGTTCCAAAGCATGAACCGTCAAACTAACCCGTTTCAATTTCCTAATAATGTAAATAAACCCATTGAAAATAGTGCTCAATCCCAAATAGGTGAAGATGAAAAATTAGAAGAATCAGTGTTAGGAAAAAATGGTAATGATAGCTCTTTGAAGTCCGGCTCAAGTTCAAAGCGCCGACAAGCAGAAAAAAGTATAAAACTTAATGCTTCAAACAATCCTCAATCGACTTCGGCTTCTGCCAAATCTACAAGAACGGATAATACTCCGCGAGAATTTGCTGATGTTTATGCTTCATTAGGTATTGATGATAAAAGATTTCAAAAAATATTTGAAGAATGTGTTTTATCTATAAATGAAGGACGTAAGAAAGGAAGAGATTTTAATATATTTGATGTAAAAGCTATGAATAAAAATGGTGTTTTACAAACGACCTATGATGACTATAGAGTAAAAATAAAAAATCTCCCTAAACGTGATGTATCAAACATGACAATGGAAGAAATGTGTGATATATACTATTCAATGTTTTATGTAAAAGGCGGAGCAAAATATATAAAGGACGATAAACTTGCATTATATGTTTTTGACAGTGATGTAAACATGGGTGTCGGAACAGGAAAAACTTTGCTTGCCAGAAGTGGCAATAACGCAGAAAGATTTGAAGAAGAGCGCAGAGCTGAATACAAAAGAAGAAATGGTTTCAACAAATATAAAAGGACATGGTTTAACAGAATAGAAAATACCAAAAAATATGCTGATAGTAATTTCTCTGCATCAGCATAAAAAAAACAATAAAAAAAAGCCGTTTCTTAAGAGAACGGCTACCAGACTTGGGGAGGAGGTATGAAAAACCTCTCTGAGGCTTTCCATACTACATATATCGGCATTTCTTTTTAAATCTTTATAATTAATATCATAATATCCTCTATATAGTGGATGTGAATTGAAAAATCTAAATGCAACAAATTATATATCTTGATGAATAAACAGTTCATGTCAGGTGGAACCTGACCTACATAAAATAAACTGAATTAAGTATTATTCTTTTATATGTCCCTTTCTTTGACCGCAAAGAAAGGGACGAAAGAAACTCTTGGGGCTGTTACTACACTCGCTAAACAATTCTACGGTTCAGCCTAATCGAGTGAAC
>CACYKP010000030.1 GCA_902775025.1 uncultured bacterium
AGACATTTGAAAAATACGAAAGGTTTAATTTTATACCGCTAAAAAACTTTACATACACAAAACCGCTTAAAGATAAATATGTAAAAAAAAAGACTATTTCGACTATTCGGTTGTTTTGACTGAATTTCCTGAAGATTACTACTATACGACAGTAAAAATCAATAAATCTAAAGAACGAATTTTAATAATTACAGATAAAATAAACGAAGCAAAAAACGCAAATTACGGTTTATTTTATTATTTTGCAAATAACGGGTTTGTGTACCCTTTGGGATATTTAGAAAGTAAAACACCTTTAGCAAAATCAAAAAATTATCTTTACTTAAATGACAAAAAATTCTATATGTCAGATAAAAAATTAGCAATAATACCTTCAAACATAAACAAAAAAGAAAACATTGATAATATTGAATTTGACACAATAGAAAGTGCTAATAGGTTTGCCGGTGATTTTGGTTCTCCTGCCGGTGATGATATAAAAAAAGTTGTAATTGACGGATTTTATTTTGAATACCACAAAGGACAATACAAACGAGAGTACATAAAAGAGCTAATGAAAGAATGCATAAAAGACGGAGTAAAAACACAGGTTCAAATGTATTGTTGTATGGTAAAAAAGCTACATCCATAGAAACGATTAATCACTACAAAAATGTCGGAACCATCATTAAAACAAATACTAGTTACAACCCCAACTTACCTAATTTCAATTTCCCCAGTAAACATCAAAGTTCTCGATGTCTTTTAGTGTTATATTATAATCACCATTGAATTTTAAAGCTCTGTCATCTATGTAAATAAAAGCAGGACTTTTTACTTTTGTAACATCTTTAAAATACTTATCTATCCCATTTGATTTGAGCCATTCGGTAGCTTGTTTAGAACTTCTTGTTGTAAATAAAACCAATTCATAATTTTTTGACAATTCTTTTACAAAATCTTTTGCTCCATCTTTTATACTAGGAATCTCTTTTGTATAAGTTGTATAATTATCCAAAACGCCGTCTAAATCTATCATGATAGTTTTTCTTATCGGCTTTCCTAAACACAAAGATGTATTTAATGTTAATAAAATTAACAAACTAAAAAATTTTTTCATAAAACTTTCTCCTAATATTGCTAGTGTTACTAGTTGTATATAATGCTAGTATAACTAACAATTTATTTATGGACAAGTGCTTTTTAAAAAAATTAGGAACAAATATAAAATCCAAAAGGTTACAAATGAAGTTAACTCAAGATGATATAGGAATTAATGGAATATCTCGTTCTATGGTAAGCCTTGTTGAAATTGCAAAAACCGATATTACTGTTTCAAAACTTAAAATAATAGCAAATAATTTAGGGCTAAAAGTCCAAGATTTATTTGATTTTGAATAGTTATATAGAAGATTGGCGTTGCTGCCCCAACTCTTAGCAGATAATGTCAGGTGGAACCTGACCTACTTTAATTAAGCATTATGGGTTCAATATCGGAAAGATTATATATCTACTCCTGTAGGTCAGGTTCTACCTGACAAAAATTGTTATTGGCAAGATTCATCTTACCCTTGCTTTTTTAATTTATTCTTCGGCACAAAAATTCCCTGAACCATCATTAAGCGGGTCTTTATCTTGTCCGATTTTGTAGTATTCTTCTATCTTTTTTAGTTCTGATTTTTTACAAAAAATATTTTGCCCTAAATTTGCACGCTCAAAACAGAATTTTGATACACCGCTTTGTTTAAGAGTTTGGGGGAAACAATCCTGTGTAAATACAGGTTCTACTATTCCGTCAACTCTCCTTGAGTCTTGCAGACTGCTAAGAGAAAACATTTTATAAAAAGCAAAAGCTAAAATTAAAAGTAAAAATACTAATAAAAATTTTTTCATTATATCTCCTTAAAAATGTTTCCAATAGAATATTACACACAATAATACGCTTATTCCGTTTGCAACGAATAACCACCAAAAGGTCTGTTTTAGATTCAATTTTAGACTTAGTTTGATAAACACACCTTCAATCAATGTGTTAATAAAAATCACTAGCAAATAAGAAACAAACCAATGACTCCAATGGAAAGTTCCAATTCCGAATTTGTCATAAGCGTGAAATACAAATTCAAAAACAAATTCTGCTCCCAAACCTGACAACGGGATTAATAATATACCTAAAATTGCAGTAATTAAATTCATTAATATTGTAATAATTGAAGCTTTTTTCCAATCTATTTTAGTAAAATATTTAACAAAAAATAATTCTATTATTAATCCTAAAAAAATAACTTTAAGACTCAACATACCTTTTGTAATATACAAAGAAGGCCAAACAACATCAGCAGCTGTCGGCAAAATCAGTATAAAAAAAATTATGCTTAATGCGATATTTTTAATATTCATAAAAATATTTTACTATAATAACAGGATTTTTAATTTTAATAATTTAAAATCTGTAATTACACTAAAACAAAAATTGCATTTGATTATTTAGATGATATATTAAAATTGACATAACAATTGACAAGCAGGAGCAGAACTTGTTATTATAACTCTCAATGTTGCAAAAAATATACAAAAATATGCAATTAAATACAATTAAATTAAGAAGAAAGGGAGATAAAAATGAAAAAAACATTATCATTAACATTGATGGCATTAATATTGGGCTCCGGCTTAGCTATTGCAGAACAAAGAATTGCAGTAGTTGATGTACAAGCAGTTGTTTCAAAGTCAGCTCAAGTTCAAGCTTTAAAGAAAGAACAACAATCAAAAATGCAAGATTTGGAAAAATGGCTAAGCACAGCTCAAGCTGATGTTCAAAAACAACAAACAAAAGAAGGTAAAGAAAAACTATTAAAAAAATATAATGCAGAATTTGCTAAAAAGAAAGAAACAATTGCAAAAGATTATGCGGCAAGACTACAAGCTGTTGATAAGAGCATAACAGATACTATTGCAACACAAGCAAGACTAAAAGGATATAATATGGTAATATCTAAAGGTGTAGTTGTATTTGGCGGCGATGATATTACGGCAGACGTTCAAAAAGTTGTTAAATAAAAATTCAATGTTTTTTATTAAACAAGAGCAGATTAATATTTAGTTATAATCTGCTTTTGTTTTTTATGTGTGGTATAATAAATCCTGGTTTTATAAGCGTAATTTTATCCGGGGAATTATATGAAAAAATTATTTTGTACTGTATTAGTTTTATTTAGTTTTATTCTAATAACAAATGCATCACAAATTTCTTATGATAAAAGTGATTTTGTTCCTATATATACAGTAGTTAATGATGCAGCCTATGATATCAGATATTATTCACCTAATAATTTTACAGGGAATAAAATAAACGGTTATAAAGCCCCTATTGCATATATGACTAAAGAAGGCGCAATGGCATTAGCTATTGCAGCAGAAGATTTAAGAAAACAAGGATACAGAATGCTTATTTGGGATAGCTACAGACCTCAAAAAGCTGTAGATAATTTTGTAGAATGGATTAATAACCCAAATGACGAAGGTGATAAATCCTTCTATCCTGAGCTAAAAAAATCGGATTTGCTTAAAGGTCAATACATAATGGCAAAATCAGGACATACGAGAGGCTCAACGGTTGATTTAACTTTGATAAAAAAAGACGGTTCTTTCGTTGACATGGGTGGTACTTTTGATTTGTTCAGCGAAATTTCACATCCGGATTACAAAAAATTGACTAAAAAACAAAAACAGAACAGAAAAATTTTACATGATGCAATGATAAAAGCTGGATTTAAAGGAATAGATTCAGAATGGTGGCATTTTACATTAGAAAACGAACCATATACAGATACATATTTTAATTTTGATGTTGAGTAATAAAAGATAATAAGAACTTTTATCGCAGCCATTAGATATAGTTTTTATAATTATTTTTTTACACACATACTTCCACGCTGTATCTATTATTTAGAATGTTGTTATATATCAACTATGATATATATATTCAAATAATTTAATTAGTTCCATTATAATAATCCTTTTTTTAGTAAGAATTTATTTTACCAAACATTATAGGGGCATATCTGTTTATTAATACAACAAGCAAAGACGCAATAATTAATGAAGCTATTGTTGTAATTGTATTTGTAATTAAACGATTTAAGTTTGTATTTGTTTGTAAAAAAGTTAAAAATGCTACAACAAAATGTCTATGCACTAAAAATATGCCAAGCGTGTTTTGCCCTAAAAAGTTAAGTATTCGTTTTTTTATCGGAATTTTATATATTAGCCCAATTAACAAAAAAGCAAGGTGTAAAACCCTTGCTATTATTGTCTTTTAATATGGTGGGCGTTAGAAGACTCGTCTTGGATTTGCTCCACGCTCAGAAAGCTTCGCTTTTAAACCTTACGGTTTAGCCGCTTCGTTTCTTCACTATCCGGACTAACTCACTAAAATGAATGATGGGGTTTATTTGGGACATTTGAATTGTAATTAATTAGCCTGTGTTAGCCGACACGTTGGAGTTATACCGATTTTTTACGAATTGACTCAAATGTAACGAAACTGCTCTTTTTGTCCACTTTCTGTCACCAAAAAGTCCGGTATAAATCCGAGCAAATCGCTACAATTCAAATATACTCTATATTATAGCGATGACAAAATCAGAACACAAAAGTCCCTTTTGAAATTGCAAATTTTCAAGTCGGAACTAAGCCAGAAGTATTTATAACATTTGAATAGCGGTAAAATCAGCACTCAAAATACATTACAAAACAACAAAAATACACTCCGAATTCTATCGCTTTTAGTCAAGTTTTAAAGAATATTATTTATTATTTCAATATAGTACTTTTTTATTATTTCAAACATTTGAGACTTGTGTTGATTATAGTCATTTAACTCACACCTTAAAACTTCTATGCTTTTTTCATCTGATGTTAGTTGTATAATCATTTCATTACCAACATATTTAATCACATATTTAACTCGAATTTCTTTTTTATCAAATTGATTTTTTACTCCAATAGTGTTTTGTATTTTTAATAATTGGAAATCTTGATTATAGCCTGTTTGTACCCAAGCCAATACCGAACTTTTTTCTTTAAAACTATCAATGAAAAACATTATATATTTTGAGATTTCTTCATGAATTATTTTAAATTTTGCTATAATTTTGGAACTTTTTAAATATCGATTTTGATTAAGCTTTATTTCTATTTGCTCAAGAGATGCATTTACATTATCTTGGTTATTTAGGATATTTTCTACATCTAATTTTAATGAATCAATCGTTTGGTATCGTTCATTAATATTAATTTGAAAAGCTTGATCAAAAATTTTGTATATTTTATCTAGTTGATTATTTTTAAACATTTTGGCAAAATAATCCTTTATATCTTCACGCTGGTGCGGCATTTCATCTTTTTCATTTTGTAAATTTACAGGATATTTTTTAGTTAACATGAAAAATAATATTCCACATAATTGTGTAATGTCACTTCGTTTATCAGTTTTATTTCCATTTTGTAGTTCTGGTAAATAAAGAAATCTATTACCCAAATGTTCACTTGTTGGTGTTATATTTTTGTCATCTTGATTGAATGATAAACCAAAATCAATTAGTATTAAGTTATTTATATCATTATTTAAACACATAATATTATCTGGCTTAATGTCTCTGTGTATAATATTTTCTTCATGACAGTATGCAACAGTGTTGATAAGATTTATAAATGCCCTTATTATTAAATCTAAAGATAAATTTTCTCTTGATTTTATAAAATTATCTAGATTCTGACCTTCTATATAGGAGGTTACAAAAAATAAGTTGCAATTTAAATCTTCATATTTTTCAACATTAGTATCAACCACAGAGACTATATTTGGGTGTATTAAAGATTTTAAACAAGAGACTTCTCTAAACATCCTAGCTCGGCGCTTTTCATCTTTTTGTTGTTTTAATTTCTTGTATACATATATTTTTCGATTGTCAACATTTTTCAAATCATTAATCTTAGAAGGTATAACTTTTATTAAATATCCTTGCCCCGTATCCGTGGATAGAGGTTCTATTTCTTCCCATTTTGGATCAATGTTTTTCAATATTATCTCCTCATATAATCTAATTTAATTTAACTCTTTGTATACCAAGCGCCACGGGTTTTGCCGTGCTTTATCAGGTAATTATTTTCAACCAATGTTGATAAATGCTTTTTGATAGTATTTATATTTGTTCCTGTTAATTCAGATAATTCAGATATTGTTGCTCTGTCTTTAGTTTCAAAAACTTCCATGATTTTTGCAGAGATTTCCGGCAAATCTAAATTTGTCTGAACAGAGGTATTTGCGTGTTCTATTTTATATTCAAGTCTGATTTTCTGTTTTTGCAAAGTTTTTAGAAAAAACATCAGCCAAGGTTCATAATCAGGGTCTTTGTTTAAAGAGGTTTGAGTTTGTCTTAAAGCCCTATAATATCCTTCTTTATTATCTTCAATTATAGATTCCGTTGAACTATATGGGACATAAACATAACCTGATTTTAGCAGCAAAAGATTTGTTAATGCTCTGGATAATCTGCCGTTTCCGTCTTGGAACGGATGGATGGCGAGAAAATTAACAACAAAAATTCCGATGACAATCAGCGGATGATAAAATCTATCCGACAAATTCTTGTTAGTCCAATCTACAAGTTCCTGCATTTTTAATGGTGTTTCAAACGGAGTTGCCGTTTCGAAAACAACACCTTGTTCTTTACCATCAGCATCATAAGCTACAACCGCATTTGATATCTTTTTGTATTCACCTTTATGCTTTTCGTCCTTTGATGAATATTCAAGCAAAATCTTGTGCAACTGTTTTATATAATTTTCTGATAGTGGAATAACTTCCCAATCCTCAAAAATCGTATCGGCAAGCTTCGCATAACCGGCAATCTCTTCTTCATCACGATTTGCAAAAGACTGTTTCTTAATTCGGGATAATAATGCTTCTACCTGTTTATCTGAAAGTTTATTCCCTTCAATACGATTTGAAGAACCAACACTTTCAATTGTTGCAACTTTTTTTAATGCTCTCAATTTTTCTGGAGCCATTTTGCCCAGCAATTTCCAAGAACCTTTGAATTCATCAATTTCAGAAATTATTGAAAGCATTTGATTATTAATTTTAATATCAATATTTTCTAACATATTTATACCCAATTAGACCTAATATGACCTAATAATATATTATTTTTATCTAATTGTCAAGATTGCTAAATCTTAAATCATCAAACATATAATTTATTAATCCAAGTTCCTGTTTGATTTTATAAAAATCTTTCCGTATTTTGCGTTTTAATGATTTTTTCTCTTGTTCACTACCTGTTAAAATGGTGTTCAAAGGCTGTTTTAATGTAATTAATTTTTGAACAATTGGAATAAGATACGGATATTTTTTGTTTGTAATTTTAAAAAGCTGTGCCAATTGCTCCGGAGCCAGAATTTGTATTTGTCTTTTCGGAATATTTGCTATGCGTTTTACTTCAAACACACAGGTTTTATCAATATAGCCTTCATTTTGAAAATGTTTAATTATCTGATTTAAAAGTGCAAGAATGTTTTTTATCCGATATTCTGATATTTTGTTTTCTTGTAAATATTTTCTGAATTTATGAATATCCTGAATTGTTAAATCTCTAAGTATGAATCTTTTAAAATAAGGAATTATTTTTGAATAAATAAAAGTTTTGTATACCTGAAAAGACATTTCTGTCAGAGTTTTTCGCTTAATATCCAAGAATATCTTACAAGCTTCTATTACTGTAATATCGGAATCTTTGCTTGGAATATTTTTATCAATAATTTTGAATTTATCTTCTGTTTTTACTGTTTCAATGTATTCAAACTTATTGCCGACAGATTTTATATTCTCTGATGCTTGCAAGAATTTTCCGGCGATATCCGCATCAATCTCGCAAAACATAACAATATCTACAAGAGTAAATGTTTTTAATCTTTTTGCAACTTTTAGTATTTTATCCATTTAAAATCTCCTGTGATATATTTTCATCAATTTGTGTTAATCCGTTTGCTTGCGCCACTTTTTCAAAGGTATCAATTGTATTTGCGATTTGTCTGAAACTTTTTGCTTTGTTGTGAATTAAATGTAGAGCATCTTTTGTTATTTCAACTTCAGATATTTCTTCCGTTATTTGCTTGATATCTAAATATTCAAATTCGCTAAATTTGTATATTTCAGAAATCCTGTCAAAAAGGTGTGTATGTTTTTTGAGTTTGTGTTTTGCAAGCTGCATTCCGACAAGGATTATCGGAACACCTGTTTCATCATGTAAATCTCTCAAAGATTCTATTGTTCTGAAATCCGTGAGCAAATAATCAATCTCATCGACTATAATTATTTGAGGATTCGTTTTAAGAGCATTAACACATTGCCTAAAAATATCCGCAGTATAAAATCTCGGTATCTCATCAAGTTCTTTGGCGATTTCTTCTAATAACCACTTTGGACTCATAGAGTTTGTTGCCCTGACATAAATTGCATCATACTGTATTGAAAGATAAAGTGCCGTTTTTGTTTTACCGAGTCCTGCATTACCATATACAAGACCGATTTTTGTGATATTATCCGGTTTATTTTTCAGATTATGGATAAGGTTAATAAACCCTTTAACATTCTTTGTTTTAACAAATATCGGTTTCATATTGCTTATACTCCTTTGTTTCTTTATATGCCGTAAGCCAAACTCTATCGTCATTACAAGTGCAGCCGTGCTCCATTAGGTACTCATATCTTTCTCTGCTTGTCTTGAATAACGGTTTAACCGCAGGGTTATATTTTTCAGATTTTGATTTTTTCTTAATATCTATTTCCGGAATAATTGGTGGATGTAGAAGTATCTCTTCTGTTTTATCGATTTCGCATTCAAGGATTTCCAAATCTTCAATATTCAGAAACTATTTGCAAGCCTTTATTGTCTTGTTTTTAAGCTGTTTTTGTTTTTGAATTTTCTGCTTGTAATCTTCAATATCTTTAACTTCGCCTGTATAATGAGCAAGCGGATGGGTGAGAGTAATTCTATCAGCCCGACATAAAAACTTTCCTGATATTGTATAAACATTTATGTAACTTAAATCAAACAGGCTGTATTTTATTATTATTTTCTGTCTCAAGCCATAAAGTGTATCATTATAATAATCAGATTTCAAGAACCTTATTCCCTGACTTGTAATAGTTTTAATTTTCTGTGCTAGCATCAAATCGTCTAACTCTCTCGGATTTATTTCTTGTTTTTCAATACTATCAAGCATTTCTTTGATACTTTTTGATTTATCATTTGGACAAGGCAGAGAATTTTTATACTTAAGCCAACTGTTTATCATTTGGATTGTTTGCTGAATTGTGGGAACAAATTCCTGATGTATTTCACTATGGAATTTTTCATTTCTCAGTAGTCTTGCGGGTTTATTTTCTATGTTTGTTCCTATGTAACTCGGCAGTAGCTTTTCAAAACTTTCCTGCATTTCCAAGAAAAATCTCTCAATAACTTTTGCTCTTGCATTATACGGATTTGCGAAAACTGTTGTTATGCCAAGTTTTTCATAAATCCCTTTTAAACCTATTTCACTAAAATTTGCACTACCTATGAAATATTTACCCCTAAAGGCTCTGCCGTTATCTAAATAAACAAACTTTGGAATTTTGCCTAATTTTAGTATTGCATTACGAAGAGCAGATGCAATATTTTGCGTATTTTCTTCTATCATTATTTCATATCCGACCAAAGCTGTTGATTTCCAATCCAAAAATCCAATTAAAGTCGCTCTGCATGGTTTACCTGTAAATGGATTTATTACTTGAAAATTTAATCTTTTTCCGTCAGTAACCAGAACTTCTCCGACTTCTATTTTCGATATATCCCTTTTTATATGCGGAATAACTTCTTCTTTCAGTGCTTTTTCTCCGTCCCTTAAAAGTGTCCATTTGTCAAAATAATTTGCTTTATACCAGTTAGCAAATCTTCTGAAAGTCGGTGCGGCAGGGATATATTCGGCACCCTGAGTCTTTAAAACATACTGCGTTAAAGATATGGCTTTACCTATGCTGAATTTATTCGAGTGCAAAAGCAGTTTCAGAAATATCTGTTTTTCATAATCTGTCAAACAGGTTCTTGAATAATCTTCATAATGATAATTGGGAATCAAAAGCTCGTAATTGTTGCTGTTCCCTAAAATCCGTTTCCATCTTTGGAGTGTACCGATTGAAACATTTCCGAGCTTCGCATAAATCTCAGGATACAGTACTTGTGCGTTGTATGCACCTAAAAAATCATTATCAAACTGTGTTTTATTCTGTTGATTTTTTCGTTCTTTCTTCCAGAGGTTTAATAAATCCAAGCGAGCTAGTGCAATTACTTTTGCCCTATCGGGTTTGTGAAAATCTGTTGGTGAAGGAAGCTGTTTTTCAGTATAAGTCGGAATAATTTTTGAATAATATTTTTCCTGAAGTTCCGGCTCAATACTTGATAACAAAATCTCAAAACTTTTTCCGCCTTTGACTGTAATTTCTCTGGTAATGTATTTACCCTTTGACAGCCTGATAGCTCGTGTACTTACACCTTTGAGTTCTGCTAATTCTTTGATTGTAATATATTTTTCTTCGTTCATCGTATTAACATCTATCGCTCACAACTCGGAAGAATGGAACTGTTTCCGACTAGCTTTGTATCATTCGGACACACTTGCAATCTCTAAAAACAGAGTTAAGATGTGTGTATAAATTATTTACCCCAAAGGAGCTACCACATGAAAAAAGAATTGAGAAAACAAGTCGAATTACTTGAACAAAAAATGTCAAAAAGTCCTAATAATATGAAATCTGGCGGAAGTCATTTTCTGTACCGTAGGGAAAGAATGATACGTTTTAAAATGTTGCAGAAAAATATACCGCAAAAAATGCTTGCTAAAAGGTTAAATCTGACTGAAAGTTACATCTCGAAACTTATTACCGGCGAGCGGTATAATAAGGATTTTGAAAGGTATATTATACATATTTTAGACATAAATTATTGTTGTATTTGATTAATGTAAAGACATTCAACTGTCATGCCTGCTATTATTTGCATTTAATTTTATATTCACTTCCCCATTTATCCATAGCATCAAGTATGGGTTTTAGACTTCTGCCTGTTTCGGTTAGAGTATATTCCACTCTTGGCGGAACTTCGGCATAGACTTTTCTTGTAACAAGTCCGTCCTCCTCCATTCCTCTGAGGTTTGTTGTCAAAACCTTTTGCGACACTTTTCCGATTGATTTTCTAAGTTCTCCGAATCTTTTTGTGCCGGTGATTAAATCCCTTATTATTAAAACTTTCCATCTGTCTGAAATCATACTTAAAGTTACTTCAACAGGACATGGCGGTAATTCTTTTTTGTTCTTCATAATCTAAAACCTTTCATTTATTAAATAGTTTCTAATAGTTACTATATTACTTTTTTGTGCTTACTTTACAATATATACCGACTAATTTATTATAAAACCATAAAAATGAAAAAGCAAAGGAGAGTTTTATGGTAAAAATCGGTGTTGTATGCGCTAACGGCAGGGCAGGAAAATTAATCACAAACGAAGCTGTTTCAAGAGGTTTAGATGTTACAGCAATTGTAAGAGGTGAAAATCAAACGAATGCAAAGCAGGTTATTTCAAAAGATTTGTTTAATTTAACAAAAGAAGACTTAAAAGATTTTGACGTGATAATTGATGCGTTTGGTGCTTGGAGCGAAGATGCGCTGCCTTTACACGTAAAAAGCTCACAATATTTGTGTGATTTGTTGGCAAGAACGGATAAAAGATTGTTAATTGTTGGCGGTGCCGGAAGTTTGTATGTTAACCCCGAACATACAATTCAAGTATATCAAACTCCTGATTTCCCTGAAGTTTATATTCCGCTTGCAAAAGCTCAAAGCAAAGAACTGGAGGAATTAAGAAAAAGAAATGATGTTAAATGGACATTCTTAAGCCCTGCGGCTGATTTTCAAGCAGATGGAGAGAGAACGGGGAAATATATCCTAAACGGAGAAGAATTAATACCTAACAGCAAAGGTGAAAGCATAATTTCTTACGCAGATTATGCCGTTGCAATGGTCGATATTGCCGTTCAAGATAAATATATTCAACAAAGAATATCTGTAGTAAGAGAATAAAGAATTTTTATTAAAGAGTGCGAAACATAACAGATGTTTTCGCACTCTTGTTATATAATAACCTTGAGAGGTTTATTATGCTGAAGTCGGAAAGTTTTATTAAAATTGCAGGAATTTGGGTTATTACCCTGATGTTCATTTGGTCAATTTTGATAATAATTTTAAACCATTCTGATATGATGATTGTATATGGTTTTGGGAATATTTTAAACAGACTTCCTTTTTATTCACCCTCAAAAATATTGAACGTTGTGTTTGTAAGTTTTTTCTTTATTGTGTATTTGATTTCATTTTTGAAATTAATGCAAAATAAAATTCACGTAAAATCGGACAAAAACATCTGCTGTCTTTTATTAATGGCAATTTCCGGCAGTATTGTCTGTGTTTCTTTGAACTACATCGTAAGTCTGCTTGTTGGATTTGTTTTAAAGAAAAAATATTCCGTAATTTTAGTTTTGTTAAACATTTTATCTTGTTTAACGGTTGATATTTTAGTTCCCGACGTTAAAAAACTTGAATTCATTGATATTGTAAAAGGCACTCTGCTTGACCAAATTTTAGCTGATACGGTTTCAACCTGCAGTTTTCATATATTTTTGTTTATTCTTGGGATTGTGTTGGCGCAAGAAATTAAACAGAGGCTTGAACTTGAAATAACGAACGCTAAATTGAAAGTATTTAAAGAAATTGATGATATTTCAATAAGAAACTCTGAAAGAATTGATATTGCAAGAGAGCTCCACGACAGCATCGGGCATCATCTCGCTGCAATAAGTACAAATCTTCAGCTCGCAAATGCTCTATGTAAGGATGAAGCAAAAGAACCGATACAAGATGCTTATGACACATCAAAAGTTTTAATGAATGATATCAGAGGAATAGTTTCTGCCTTAAAACAAGATAAAAGTTTAGATTTATACGAAGCAATAACGAAGATTATAAAATCAATAAAATCGCCAAAAATCACTTTTGATATGGATAAATCCCTTGTTATACAAAATCAAAAAATAAAACACGTTTTATTTAGAACTGTTCAGGAAATTATTACAAACGCAATGAAATACTCGGAAGCCGAAAGCCTTTTTATTTCAATAAAATACGAGAATAATTTTATTATTTTAAACGCTAAAGACGATGGAGTAGGCTGTGAAAATTTAAAACTCTCAAACGGACTAAGCGGTATGACAGAAAGAATTGAAGAACTTTTTGGATGTGTTGAATTTAGAACCTCAAAAAATAACGGCTTTGTTACAAATATAAAAATCCCTTATGGGGGTAACAATGATTAGAATTATTGTTGCAGAGGATCAACATTTAGTCAGGAAAGGAATTGTAGGTTTGTTGAAGCTAAACAATGATTTTGAGGTAATTGCAGAAGCATCTGATGGGATTGATGCGTATAATAAAATTATTGAACTTAAACCCGATGTTGCGCTTTTGGATATTAAAATGCCGAAAATGAACGGGATAGATGTTTTGGAAAAATTGAATAATGCAGGTGTCAAAATAAATTCAATACTTTTAACAACGTTTAACGACGAGGATTTATACAAAAACGCACTTGTTGCGGGTGCAAATGCTTTTCTTTTAAAGGATGTGTCAATTGAAATTTTATCTGATACTATTTATAAGGCTGCGAAAGGCGAGCATATAATTAACCCTTTGATAACTCCAAAAACAATAGAAAAAATTCAAGCGGATACAAGGTTCATTTCAATAGATGATATAACAGAGGAGCTTACAAAAAGAGAAATTGAAGTTTTAAAGCTCATATCAAACGGTTACAGCAACAAAGAAATCGGAGAGTTATTGTCAATTTCAACGGGTGTGGTTAAAAATTATACCTCAGCGATTTTTCAAAAATTAAATGTAAGAGATAGAACAAGAGCCGTTTTAAAAGCGATTGAGATGGGGTTGATATAATATATGACTTTTGTCACGTCAATATAAAAAACATTTATATTAGCATAAATTTATGAAAAAATTTGTGCTTTTTTTATTATTAATAATTCAATTAGGTGCAAGTGCAGAAGAAATAAAACCAATTTCTTTAAATGAGGCAATCCAAATAGCTTTAGAAAATAATTTGGACTACAAAAGCGGCAAGTTAAACATTGATATTGCAAAAAACAATATAAAATCTGCAAACAGGCTTCAAAATCCGGGGATTTATACTTTTTGGAACTTTGGTAAATCCGGTCATGGCAACCCTCAGCAAATAGGGATTACACAAACTATAGAAATCGCAAAACGAAGTCCTCGAAAAAAACTTGCGCAGGCAAAGTTGAAATTGACTGATAACGATATTTTGTATATGGCGTTTAGACTCAAAACCGATGTAAAAATAGCTTATATTGAAACTCTTGGAGCAAAAACAAAATTTCATACCTTGAAAGAACAAGAACAACTTTTACAAACCCTTCTTGACATCGCAAAAAAGCGAGTTGAAGCAGGAGCGAGTGCTGAAATTGATGTTTTGCAAGCAAAAATCGCCTTAAATCAAATGACAACGACAATTAATAATGCCAAAACCGAGATAGATGTAGCAAATATAAATTTTAATAAAGTACTAAATGTTCCAAACGAACAGTATGAAATAGAAGGAAATTTTTTAACTGACAGTAATATTACAAGTGATTTCAAAACCCCGCCTTTAAACATAAATTTGCCTGATACTCAAACTGTTGTAAATAATTATCTTGAGCGAAGATTTGATATACAAATAGTAAAAAACAATATTGAGGTTGCCGAGAAAAATTTGATTAATGTAGTAAGACAAAGAGTTCCTGATATTGAACTTGAAGGCGGTTATGGGTTTCAATCTAAAGGTATGTCAGATGACGGAACATTCCAAAACGGTGGATATATTGGGGCGAATTTAGTAAATATTCCTGTTTTGTATTCATTTAGTCCTGAAATAAAAAATGCGAAATTGGAATTGGAGCAAGCTCAATTAAATTATGACTCTACAAAAAACAAAGCAGCTAAAGATATTCAGGCAAAGTACGAAAAGTTTTTAACATCAAGAAAAAATCTAAATTACTATAATGAAACCTTGTTAAAAGAGTCAGCAGAATTTATAAGGTTATCAAAAAGAAGCTATGAAGTTGGGAAATCAAACCTCACAACTTTAATTGTTATGGAGCAAAACTATAGGGATATTATTTTAGGGTATTCGGACACGTTGGCTCAATATTATACAGATTGGCTGGAGTTTTTACTATCAATAAATCAAGAGGAAATGGATGAACTTTAATAAATTAATAAAATATGTTTTAAAAAACAAAAAAATTGTACTAATTTTGTCTGTAATAATGATGCTTACAGGATTGTTTTGCCTAAAAACTCTTGATATTGAAGCCTATCCGGATTTTACTTCCCCAATGGTTCAAGTCATAACAGAAATGTCCGGAAAAAGTGCCGAAGATGTTGAAAGACTTGCTACAATTCCTCTTGAAAAAGAATTAAACGGGATTCCCCATGAAAAAATGCTTTATTCAAATTCATTATTCGGACTTTCGGTTATAAAGGTTGTGTTTGATGACAACATGCCCTCAAACCTAATCAGACAGCAAGTATTAGAGCGGATTTCACAGGCTGATTTACCGGAGGATATCAAGCCGCAATTAGGGCCTGATGCTTCACCTATCGGTGAGATTTTCAGATATACTCTAGAATCCGATTTTTATAACCCTATGACATTGAAAGCTCTTGAAGATTGGGATATGGAGCGAGCTTTTAAACAGGTAAAAGGTGTTATTAATGTAAATAGTTTTGGCGGGACTGTTAAAACTTATAAAGTCATTTTAAACCACGAAAAAATAAGGTTTTATAATCTGGATGTAAGAGAGGTTTATGATGCTATAAAGCAATCAAATTCAACAGCCGGCGGGCATTATATTGATAATAATAATCAGGCTTTTATTGTAAGAGGAATCGGGTTATTTACAGATATTGAAAGTCTTAAGAATACCGTAATATCTTCTCAAAAAGGAACGCCTATCAGGATAAAAGATGTCGGAGAAGTCGTAATTGAGCCTGCGGTAAGACTCGGACAAGTCGGTAAAAACTTTAATGATGATACGGTTGAAGGTATTGTTTTAATGAGAAAGAGCGAAAATCCCTCAAAAACAATCAAAAATTTAAAGCGCTCACTCCCTGATATTATTTCTGAACTGCCAAAAGGAGTAAAACTTGTTCCAATTTATGATAGAAGCACGTTGATTAATAACACGATGAAAACAATTTCGCACAATGTAATTTTAGGTATATTTTTTGTGGTCGTGATTTTGTACGCTTTTATCAAAAATTTAAGGCTGACGCTTATCACTTCACTGACCATTCCCCTTGCTTTATCTTTTGCGTTTATTTTATTTAAAATATTTTCTATCCCTGCAAACCTTTTGAGTATGGGGGCAGTAGATTTTGGGATTTTAGTCGATGCAGCGGTTATTTTAGCTGAAAATATTTATACAAAAATATCCGGTTATAAAAATAATCTAACCGAATGCAGAAAAAAAGTTTTAGTATATAAAGCAGTTAAAGAAATGTGGCAGCCGATATTCTTTTCAACATTAATAATTCTTTGCTGTTTTTTGCCGATTTTTGCATTTAATGGTGTTGCAGGAAAACTCTTTCACCCTTTAGCTTTTACAATGGGTTTTTCTTTAATAGGTGCCGTTATAACCTCGTTATTTATAATTCCTGTTTTAGTATCAAAATTTTTGCATTCCGTAAAAATAAAAGAACAGCCTGAAATTTTCGGCAAGTTTTATGAGAAACTTCTTGATAAAACTTTGAAATCACCTAAAAAATTTTTTATCATACTTGGTGGAATTTTAATTTCTTCATTTATCCTTTTGCCATTTATTGGGTCTGAATTTTTACCGAATTTAGATGAAGGTAATATTTGGCTCAGAGTAACGGTAATCCCGAGGAGTACAACAATAAACCATAGCGTTGAAGTAGCAAGACAAATAAGGGAAACATTACTAAAATACCCTGAAGTTACAAATGTTATTTCACATATTGGTTCAGCCGATGATGGCGAAGACCCGAATTTATTATCAAATATAGAAAATATGGTGGATTTAAAACTTTCTAAAAAGTGGCGGTTTAAATTTCATAAAAATAAACAAAAACTGATTAATGATATGGAAAGAAGTTTAAATGAAATTCCCGGAATTACTACATATTTTACCCAATATATTCAGGATAATGTGGAAGAAGCCGTTTCCGGCTCAAAAGGTCAAGTTGTCTTGAAAATTTATGGTCACGATTTATATAATCTGCAAAAACTTCAAGATGAAGCGGTTGAGTTGTTAGGAAAAGTGCGAGGGATTGTAGATATTTCTTATGACCAAATAATCGGGCAGCCGCAGTATCAAATAAAAGCGGACAGGACAAAAGCCGCAAGGTATGGTTTAAAAAGCGACGATATCCAAAAAGTTATTGAAATTGCAATCGGCGGTAAAAATGCTACTCAAATAATTAAAAACGAAAAACGATTTAATGTGTTTTTACGTCTTGAACAGGAGGACAGAAACAGTTTAGAAAAGCTCGAAAACATCATCGTCAAAACACCTGACGGAATTTCTGTTCCTTTGTCTAATGTAGCAAATATTACGAACGACAACGGCGCAATGATTATTACAAGGAGTGAAAATCAAAGAGTAGCAATAATTAGATTTAACATAAGAAATCGAGATTTAGGTTCGACCGTAAATGAAGCGGAAAAGCTATTAAAAAAAGAACTTAAACTGCCTGATAACTACAGAATAAAATGGGCAGGGCAATCAGAGAGTCAAAAAAGTGCCAATATAAGACTTGGAATAATTTTACCTCTTACAATTCTTTTAATTTCGGCAATTCTTTTTATCCATTACAAGAAAAAACGCTATGTGGGGATTGCTTTATGCACAATTTTGCCTGTATTATCAGGGGCTATTTTTATTCTGTTTTTAACTAAGACATATTTTTCAATCTCCGCCGGAGTTGGTCTAATTGCGGCAATAGGAGTATCAATACAAAACAGCGTAATAATTCTATCTTCGCTTATAAAAACAAATACCTTAGGTGATGAGGAATTAAAAAGTCTTGCGTGTAAAAGATTACGTCCTGTCCTATCAGCTTCACTTGTTGCAATACTCGGGCTAATGCCGGCAGCACTTTCAAACGGTATTGGTGCACAAAGCCAGAAACCTTTTGCAATTACTATAATTGGCGGACTTACTTTTGGCACCGTTATTACAATATTTTTAGTACCTCTACTGTATAAACTGACAAAGGAGAAAAAATGCGAAATTTAATAATACTATTGATAGTTTCCCTGATTTGCTGCGGCTGCGGAAAAATCGAAAACACAAAACATGATGCTATAAAAATAATTAAATTAACCCAGAGCCAAGAAGAAAACGCAAAAATAGAAACAGCAAAAGTAACATACGAAAAATTGAAAACCGAAATTACACTTCCGGCACAATTTAAAGCGCAAAATAAATCGTTGGAAAAAATTTATGCACCAATGGAAGGTAAAATTGAAAAAATATATTTTGATATAGGTGATACGATTAAAAAAGGTGATACAATAGCTCTTTTAAAAACCGATGAAATAAGCCAAATTCAGCTTGAATTTTTAGAAAAAATTATGGATATTGAATCAGACATTAAAACTCAAAGCGCACAATGCACGCTTTCAAACAGCGAATACGAAAGAGAGCGTACTCTATACAATGAAAAAATATCCTCAAGGGCAGATTATGAAAGAGCATTGGCTGAAAAACAGAAAGATATTGCAAAACTAAATTCCCTAAAATCAAAACGCAGCGCACTCATTAACGTTTACCGCAGTCGTTTGGGAGTTTACGGAGCAAACATTGACACTGTTTTAAAAACAAAAAAGGCGCAGCCTTATATTGAATTAAAAGCCTCTATCGGCGGAGTTTTGCTTGAGCGAAAAGTTAATACGGGAGAATTTGTAGAAGATAACAAAGAAATATTTGCACTGGCGGATTTATCAACGATTTGGCTTGTCGGTTATGCTTTTGAAAAAGATTCAGCGAAACTCGCTGTCGGTCAAAAAGTTGAAGCCAAAAGCGGAAATGAAAGTATTGAGGGAGTGTTGTCCTATGTTTCTCCGATATTGGATAACGAAACAAAAACTCTTGAAGTCAGAGCAGATATAGAAAATTCCGATTTTAAATTTAAACCGAATATATATGCTGAAATTATTGTAAATACAGGAGAGAAAGAAACGCTTGTTGTGCCTGATGGTGCAATAGAAAAATACGGCGATTATAATTTTGCTTATGTTAAGACTAAGGAGGGAACTTACGAGGAGAGAAAAGTAGAAACAGGGCTAAAAAACGAAAAATACACAGAAATTCTCTCAGGCTTGAAAGAAGGTGAAACAGTAGTAACAAATGGTATATTTTCACTCTTGGGTGAAAGCATAAAAATGAGTGAAAAATAAAAATCTGAACACGATTAAAACACTCATTAAACGGCATTTATTGTTAAAATTTTTTGAAAACTTCCGACTAAATATGTCAAACTCGGTATACTTTATCTCAAAATCCCTCATACACAGTATCTTTTTTTTGCTTTAATATTTACAATAATTACTATAATTACGAAGATTTGCTATAAGTACTGTATAAGTACATAGTACAAAAAATAAGGAGTTTCAAAAAACTGAAACTCCTTTATTTATAATGGTGGGCGTTAGAAGACTCGAACTTCTGACCCTCTCCTTGTAAGGGAGACGCTCTACCAACTGAGCTAAACGCCCTCGACACTTATAATAGTACATGCTAAAGGTTTATTTTCAAGTTCTTTAATATTAGAGCTTTTCAGACTTTAATTTCTTAACTTTTTAAGAAGATTTTAAGTAAAAATTACATGCCATTTTTGCCTATCAAAAAGCTCCATTATGTAATTCATTATGTAATACCACATGGGATTACTTAACTAAAATTTATAGAATACAAGAAGGTGGACTATCTTTTTTGGATGCTGTTGTCAAGATATATGGTTCTTTTGAAAGATTTGAAAGAGCTTATAATGGACACCAAGTAGAAATAGAAAATAGAATTACTACTCCTCGTCAAGACAAACAACAAGAATTCATTGATAACATCTTCAGCAACAACAACGACAATATTTTATCCTTCGTGGATGAGTTATATGGAAAAAGTTTTACTTCAGATATAGAACAGTATATTGAGCTTTATAATAATGCAGAATATGATGTAACAAATGTAGGATGGGATGAAATAGACCAAAATGTTGAAATATTCGGGCTATCAAAAATACCAGTCAAATTAGTTGATTCAAATATATTTAACAAGTATGTAACTTATGATAGTAAATTTATCAAAAAACTTTTTACACTAAATACCACATTTCTTTATATGATTCCAACAGTTTCTCCAAATGGGAATATTGTTCAAATGTCATTTAGAATAGGAGACGGTGAAACAGGAGAAGGGAAACCAAAAGTGATGAAGGTAAAAGCCCCTTTTGGAAAAGATATAAATATTCCGTTTATGTTTGGTTCCCATAACTTTAAGGGCTTTCAATATGGTATGCCGATTGTATTGGTTGAAGGAGAAAAAGATGCTATTGCTATGCAAACGATATACCCATATACGTTGGCAATGGGTAGAAATACATTAGGTAATAGCATTAAATACCTCAAATACCTTACGGATAAGTTCATTATTATTCCTGATAATGATGAGGCAGGCTTGAAGGGATATGAAAAAATTAAAAAAGATATGGATAGATATGGATTAAAACTAAAACGAATTTCTATCAATAATCCTAAATTGAAAGATGTTGCAGATGTATATACTAATGGTAATTGGGAATCAATTAGGAAAATTATGACAAAATTAAAAGCAAAGTTCAATATAAATTAATATATCCAAATGCAGCTCCCAGGGCTGCTTTTAAGTGATTTGATAATTTATACCTAACCGAACAATAAAGTGGCTTAAAATCGGCCACAGTGGCCTCTCGTGGAGGTTTTTTATTTGATGTTATATAACTTCCAAATGACCTCCTTTATCTGCACCAACACGTTTGCTTTTAGTTACAATAATTTTGTGCTGTAAGGTATTAATACTAGCTTTCTCAACATATATGCAACTCAACAGATGAAC
>CACYKP010000031.1 GCA_902775025.1 uncultured bacterium
TTAATAAATAGATCCTTCGCTTTCGCTCAGGATGACGAGCCTATTAAGCGATAACCGAGCACGTTAGACATAAAGTTTGCCGTCATTCTGAGGGAAATATCCATTGTACCCGAAGAATCTGTTTCAGACATGCACAAACTTTTTCCGCGCACTCTTTATGTAACAAAATATTAAAAATTTTTGCCAAGAAATCAAATTTTCATTAATAAAATACTTTATATAACTATATAGGAAATTTGGATTTAGATGGCATTAACAAACCTTACAACCTTATTTGGGATAAATCCCGCTAATAACGCGCAGTTAAGCAATCCGGCAAAAATCAACGGCGGTATAAATTTTAATGCCTTTAACTATAGTGCAGCAGGGTATCAAGATAAATTTACAACAAATTCGCTTAATGTAGCAACAGATAAAGCCACAATATTAAAATTAGCAAAATCCAGCCCGAGAATTATGGCTCTGTTAAAAGAATATAACATACCGCTTCAATTTAATGCTGAAGCTATTTGAGGATAAAAATGACACAAGGACACCTGACGGCAACTCGTATAATTGCCGCACAAATATATTCAGCTCTTCCAAAAGAGCTGAAAGCAGAAGTTAATCTTCCTGACTTACAGCAGGCAGCAATGCTTCACGACTACGGAAAAGTCCTTATTCCAAAAGAAATATTAAACAAAAAAGGTACTCTTACACAAGAAGAAAAAAAGATTATAGAGCTGCACTCAGAATTCGGTTATGAACTTTTGAAACAACAAGGTGTAAAAGATAATGTTTTAAATTTAATAAAATACCATCACCAAAAACCTGACGGAAGCGGATATCCGACTGTTAATCAAGATTTTAAATACGATTTAAGCGTTCAAATCCTTGAAGCGGCAGACAAATACTCCGCACTGACTGAAGATAGACCTTACCATAAAGCACGCACTAAAAATGAAGCACTTGATATTATACAAAAAGATGTAGATTCAGGAATAATTTCTCAAGCTGTTTTTGATGCGCTCAAAAAAGGTATATATTAATCTTTAACAACTTCAAATAAGGCATTCACGACATCAGGATCCCATTTTACGCCTGATTCTTCTTTAATAATACTTAATGCTTCTTCTTTTGTCATTGCATTTCTGTATGAACGCTCAGATGTCATGGCTGTATAAGCATCAGCAACAGCTATAATTCTTGAACCGAATGGAATTGAGTTTCCCTTCAAGCCTTCCGGTTCTCCGCAGCCGTCCCAGCGTTCTTTATGATAGTGAATATACGGTATAACTTCTGATAAGAAGTTGATATTCATAAGAAGATTAACACCAACATTCGGGTGGTTTTGCAATTTCTCCCAATCTTCTTTAGAAAGTTTACCTTTATTGGTAAATAACGATTCAGGTAATGTAATTTTACCGATATTCTGCAATAAACCTGCATAATATACTAAATCTGTTGTTTTTTCATTTAAGCCCAATTGATGACAAATTTTCTTTGAAAGTTCTGCCGTATTTTGAGAGTGAGCTACTTTATATTGTCCTTTTTCATCAACTGCCTTTGCAAGTTTTTCAACAAATGCTTGTTGTTGTGTTCCCAAATCGCCAATCAAAGCCGTAAGCTCCGCTCTTTGATGTTGAAGAACTTTTTCTGATATTTGTTCATCAATAATGCAAAGTTCTGTGTGTTCAATTACTTGTTGAAGATGCATTGATGTTCCAAATAAACATCCTATTGTTTCAACAAGTTGAGAATAAGCACGTTTAATCATTTTTTCTTTATAATTCTCTATTACAATTACACCAACTACATAAGCATTGTTGTGAATAGGAAATACTGCAAGAGATTTTACATCAAATTCTTTCAACTCATATTTTGGAGTAAAATTATCAATTTTTGATACATCTTTAATTTGTATTTTTTCTAAATCTTTAAAAGCTTTTACAACTACAGATTTGTCATCTTCTTTATACCCGATTTTTTTAGCATACATGTCTTCATCAAACTGTATTGATGAACCAACTAAACCTAAAAGTTGATTATTCAAATCCAAGCCTTTTGTATAATCTTGAGTTAAATATATATGGCAAGCATCTACATCAAGAATTTGAGTTAATGTTTTAGCTATTGAATTATAAACTACATACTCATCCTGAGAATTAAAACCTAAAACACACAGTGTATTATCAAGAGAGTATATAGAAATTAACTCTTTTAATTGAGAACGTAATTTTTCTCTCTTATTCTTTACATCTTTACCTATTTTATTAGCCAAATCTTCGGAAATCAAATATTCAGATATAAAATCACCCATATTGAGAGCAAAAATTTCTTCCAGCGGATCCTCTTCCATAAATTCCATTGTTCTTCCGAAGAGTGATGCTCCTAATTCTTCTTTATCTGTCATAATATTCCTTCCTAAATTATATTCGGTTAATTAAACGTTAACTCTCTACAATATATATATCGGCACAATTTTTCAAAACTTTAATGTTTTTTGAAAAATTTATACTTTAGTTGGAGATTTATTATACTTTTAGTGTCAGGATTAAATAAATATAATGGTTTTAAGAGGTTTACATAACTTTATATTTTGTTACATTTTAGGCAAATTATCATATTTTTTTGTTTTTATATAAGTATGAAGGCAAATAGTGTTGGAGTCGGGATAAATATTTATCCCCAAAATATAAATTATAAAGGCAAACAAACCATGCCTGCCGTATCAAACGGGCATGACAAATTTGTTAGTGATAAAAAGAAAAAAGACAACAAAACTTTGCGTAATATAAGCGGTGCCGCATTAATCAGCATAGGAATTTTATCACTGCTGGCAATAAAAAAAACACCAAAAGCTTCTTCTAATATATTAGAATTTAAAAACATTGAACAGGCAAAAAAATATTTTGAAAAAATTGGCATAAATACTGATTTGAGAGGAGCAAAAGAAGAACATTTACCTCTATTAAATCGTATTAAGGAAGACTTAAAATATTTAAAAGACATGGGTGTAAAAAAAGACAAACCCGATTCTTTAGTCATTTCTGATTGGTCAAATGCTTCAGAGTATGATGAGTTGTGCAGAAAATTCGGGATAAATATTGAACGCAGAGAAGGATATTGGGCTTTCTGCGGTGTTTCAGAAAACGGTAAGAGTCATGTGTTTATAAACAGCAATCATCCGGAGTTTAAGAAATTTTTGCATGAGATGGGGCATTCAAATCATTTTATCGGTAAAGACAGTTATTGGAATGCAAAAGGTTTGTTGGGAGAGGATTTTGCGGATAAACAGCTTGAAATTATAAAAAATTCAGAAAAAATATATAGAGGAGCAACTTCAAACAACTCCGGTTTGGATAATATTTTTTCTAAATATGTTACAAAAGCACCTTCAAAATTTGTATTTCCAAATGCAGAAGGTGAAGTCAGATATATTTATGCTAAAGGCATGATTGATAAAATGTACTCGGAAACAGGCTGCTATGATGGCGGGAAACATCTTTCCGAGCAGGTTGCAGATATGTTTGAAGGTTTAATCAAGGGTAAAAAATATTCTGATGAAGCGATGATTTACTACGATTTTGCAGGCGGTGCAAGAATCCCTAATCTAAAAATTGACAGTAAATCCTATGACGAATACATAGAATCGCTTTATAACAACAAAGATTTAATCGAAAAATTGAAACAAAATGTCAAAATAAGTAAACTGTAAACTAGTTAGTATTGGTATTTGTCAGTGTTTGACAGGTGGAATCTGACCTACTTTGAAAAAGTATTAAATGTTCAATATTGTATAGAGATAATTTTATCCTCACCCGAATTTCTACCCTTCGAGTAGGACTCTCAGGCTGAAATTCTACCCTCTCCAGTTGGAGAGGGTACAGATTCGTAGGTCAGGCTTTGCATGGCATTAACTTTACCAGTTTATACAAGCTCTGTTATATTATCCCTTGTAACTACAGCATCGTAGTTTTTGTATCCTAGGATATTTTCAATATCGTTTGAGTGTGAGCCTACAATTCTTCTGCATTCTGCAGAACTATAATTAGCCATGCCTCTTGCAAACTCAACATTATTTTCATCCATAATTGAGATAACTTCACCTTGCTTAAACTCGTTTACTACGTTTACAATACCTATGGGAAGCAGGCTTGAGAACTGCTCTAAGATTGCTTTTTTAGCACCTTCGTTAACTACAAGACCGCCAAAAATGTTTGTTGCATATCCTATCCAGCGTTTTTTATCCGCAAGACTGCCTTCTGCAGGTAGGAACATTGTTCCTAATTCTTCACCGTTAAAGATTTTATTAATAATATAAGGTGTTTTACCATTAGCGATTAAGACTTTACCGCCAAAACGAGTAACAAGTTTTGCGGCTTCAAGCTTTGTACGCATGCCGCCTCGTCCGCCTTCTGATGCGTCTGTTCCGAGTTTCAAAATTTCTTCTGTTACGGTTTCGACTTCTTTTATTAGTTTTGCATCAGGGTTTTCTTTCGGATTAGATGTGTATAGTCCGTCTATATCAGTTAAAAGAACAAGCAAATCCGCATCAAGTTCGCTTGCTACAAGAGCAGAGAGCTTATCATTGTCTGAAAAATTGACTTTTACTCCTGCGTTAACAGAACCTGATTGAATAGGTGTAACTGTATCATTTTGGTTAATAACGGGAACGACTCCAAATTCTAAAAGCTTGTTCATTGTTGTTCTTAAGCTCAAGTATTTATGTCGAAGGGAAAAATCATCTTCCGTAAGAAGAACTTGAGCTATCGGAATATCGTAAACTCCAAACCCGCTTTCATAAAAGGACATCAAGCGGCTTTGACCGATTGCTGCACAGGCTTGTTTAACACCTTCACCGTCTGTTGAAGCAAGGTTAAGCTTTTTCTTCCCTAAACCTACTGCACCACTTGTTACAAGAATAACTTCTTTACCTTTTTTTACAAGCTTAGAAATATCCTCAATAAACGAATAAATTCTTGATAAAGCTACTTCTCCGTCCTCGTTACGAATAATGTTTGTTCCCAGTTTTATTACAATTCTTTTAGCTTTTATAAACTCATCTCTTTGCATAGTTCACCTTTTTATTTTTCAGTAAATGTCAGGTGAAACCTGACCTACAGGGTTGGAATATATAATCTGTTCAATTTTGAACATATAATACTTTATTAAAGTAGGTCAGGTTCCACCTGACATTAACTCACTCCGTCACTCCGTCACCGACAAAACCTATATTCCCATTGCTTTCAATACATCATTAAGGTCTGATGATGTCTTTTTAACATCAGCGTTTGAGTACTTGATAGCATTATCAGGGTCTTTTAGCCCGTTTCCAGTCAAAATACAAACAATGTCAGAGCCTTCTTTTACAAGTCCTTGAGAATGTGCTTGGATTAAACCTGCGACAGATGCAGCACTTGCAGGCTCGCATAAAATACCTTCTGTTGATGCAAGGAGTTTGTACGCCTCAACTATTTTTTCATCGTTTACGCACCCTATTTTACCCCTGCTTTCATCTCTTGCGGCTTCTGCTTGTTTCCAGCTTGCAGGATTACCGATACGAATAGCAGTTGCAAGTGTTTCAGGGTTCATAATTCTTTCCCCTCTAACTATTGCTGCAGCGCCTTCTGCCTCAAATCCCATCATTTTAGGTAAATTATTTATTACGCCAACTTCTTTGTATTCTTTATATCCTTTCCAATAAGCAGTAATATTACCTGCATTTCCTACAGGGATAAAGTGATAATCAGGAGCTTTCCCTAAAGCATCACAAATCTCAAAAGCGCCTGTTTTTTGCCCCTCAATTCTATATGGGTTAACAGAATTAACAAGAGTAATCGGGTGAGTTGCGGAGATCTCTCTAACACACTCTAATGCTCTATCGAAGTTTCCTTGTATAGCAATAATCTCAGCACCATACATCATGGCTTGAGATAATTTCCCAAGTGCAATATATCCGTCAGGGATAAGTACAAAAGTCTTAATTCCTGCTTTAGCACCATATGCTGCAGCAGATGCGGAAGTATTGCCTGTAGAAGCACAAATAATTGCACCTGCCCCTTCTTCTTTAGCTTTAGTAACAGCCATTGTCATGCCTCTGTCTTTAAAACTTCCTGTAGGGTTACATCCTTCAAATTTCAAATAAATATTAGCTTCCAAACCGATTTTTTTAGCCAAATTATCAGCCTTAATAAGCGGAGTGTTACCTTCATTCAAAGTAACAACAGGTGTTGAATCCGTTACAGGCAAATATTTTCTGTATTTATTAATAAGTCCTTGATAGTGCATAATTTTATCCTCTCTTTTTCTCTAATAATAGCACAAATAGGGTAACAAGAATACAAAATTCCCTCTCCCGATTGAGAGGGGAGTTGCTGACAAGTTACCAAAGAGATAAATTATAATTTTTTCTTATATATGACTTTTTCCAATTCCATAGCGGTTTTAGTTTTAGCAAGTCCACCCTGAGAGGTTTCCTTAAGCATAGGCGACATCAACTGTCCTGTTATTTTTAATGTATCAACAATTTCATCTAAAGGAATTTTGCTCTCTACACCGCACCTTGCAAGCTCAGATGCAGTAACCGCATGAACAGCAAGAAACGCATTTCTTTTGATGCAAGGTACTTCAACAAGTCCGCAAACAGGATCACAGGTTAAGCCCAAAATATTTTTAAGAGCAAGCGATGATGCTTGTAAAACCTCATTTACCCCTCCGTCAAGCATTTCTGTTAAAGCTCCTGCAGCCATAGCGGAAGCTACACCACACTCAGCCTGACATCCTGCGACTGCTCCTGCAAGTTGAACCTTGTTAGATATTAACAATCCTATCGTACCTGCAGTCAAAAGCCCGTCTATCTGTTTCTTTTCAGGAATATTTAACTCCTCGGATACCGCAACTATTACAGACGGAACAATTCCGCACGAGCCTGCAGTCGGGCATGCTACAATTCTTCCCATTCTTAAATTTTCTTCCGCAGTTGCAAGAGCGTATTCAGTAATTTTTTCAAAAACTCTTCCAAAAATTGAAGGATGATTTTTATATCGTTTTTGAAGTTTTGCACAGTCATCACCGCACCAATTGCTGATTGATTTTTCTGTTGATTTAAGTCCGTGTTTTATTGCATCTCTCATCGCAATCAGATTTTCTAAAGTCTTAAGTCTGATTGTTTCAACTTCAACCTCCGCAATTCTTGCCTCTTCTTCCTGTGCTATCTCAAAAATCCGTTTATTATATTCATTACAAGCAGATAAAAGTTCTGCAAAAGAAAAAATCTTCATTATTTTAACTTCCTAACGTTTGCCGTGTAAAAAACATCTTTAATTTGCTTTATTTGTCCTAAAACCTCATCTCCTACAGGAATATCAAGTGCAACATACATTGTCGCTACTCCGCCTTTTGAATCCCTATCACAATGTAAAGATGCTATATTAACCTTTTGTTTTTGAATAAGATTGCTGACTTTTGATATCATCCCCGGTTTATCCCTGTATGAAAGAATTAATGTATCATATTTCCCGTCAATATCAGCAGAAAATCCGTTAATGTTACTAATCCTTATTTCACCTGCTCCTATAGAATCACCGGATATTGTCATATTATCATCAATGATAAAATCAACTGAGTTTGGGTGTCTGGACATATCTTCTACATATTCATAAGAATAATCAATTCCTTTTACGATATCAAAAATTCTTTTAATATCAGCATCGTCAACAGAATATCCTAAAAGTCCTGCAAGCAAGCCCTTATCCGTACCATGTCCGAAGCCTGTTGTTGCAAAAGAATTATATAAAATAAACTTAACTTTCTTAAAAGGCTTATTATAAATATTTCTCGCCATTAGACCAAGTCTAACCGCACCTGCGGTATGAGAGCTTGAAGGCCCTGCCATGATGGGTGATATGACCGAAAAAATAGATTTTTGTTCCATTTTTAAAAATCATCCTCGTCATCTTTTTTAACGTTAATATATCCACCCATAACATTTAAAAGATTTGATTGCCACTCATTATTCTTTTCCAAGAAAAAGTCTGCACCTCTAATCTTACACTGTTGTTCAATTTCTTTTCTCGGAGAAGCGGTAATTACACCAATAACACTTTTTACGTTATATATTTGTGCAAGTTTTTTAAGCTCAGTCAATAATATAAAACCTTCCCTCTCGGTTGGAATAAATAAATCCATTACCACATAAGCATATTTTCGTTTCTTATATTTGTTTACTGCATCATATATTTCTTGAGAACAGTCAACATCCATTTCAAATCTGGATAAAAGAACTTTAAGCTGATATGTAATTACTCCCAAATCATCAACAACCAAGATTGCAGGTCCGCACTCTTCCTCTTCAACATTATTATTTCCAAGAGCTTCACTCTTATATGGTTTCTTTGCATTCATATTTAAATCTTTTATAACATCTACAATGTTAATTAACTGGCCTTTTAAATCATGCAAACTCACATCATTTGGAACTTTTGAATTTGTAATGCTGTAAAAAATCTTTAAAAACTCATCATCTAAATCTATATTAGGCATGTATTATTCCTCGTTTTTTCTTTTGATTATATCATATTTACCGGCTAAAAAGAAGTCGTTTGTTTGTATTATATACGTTTTTATTAGTTTAGGGTATAATTTTCTTATGAAAAAATTTTTAGTTTCATTATTTGTTTTTTTAGTACTTGCACCGTTAAGCTATGCCGGTGATAAAACATTTAGCATATTTGATAACAATACAAGAGGTGTAAAATCCCTGCTTAATTCTCAAATAAAATATGCAAACAAAAATAATTTTGAAAAATTTATCTCAACTTATGATAAAAATTACAAAAACGGAGACGGATACGATTTAGAAATATATTCTAAACTTGTTAAAGAACTATGGGAAAATTATGACAATATAAAATATGGAATAAAAATTAAAGATATTACTTTTGAAAAAGACGGTACTGCTAAAGTTTCTTTGATAGAAACATCTCACGCAGATATCCCCGTTACCAAAAGAATGAGCGGTGTTTTAAAAAGTGAAGCTGACAGCGTTTATTACCTAAAAAAAATTAACGGAAAATGGAAAGTAACTTCTGATAAGATTAACGAAGAAGTAACTTCAATGCTATACGGTGATGCAATTAATTTGAACATCAAACTTACCGCTCCGCATGAAGTTACACCGGGGTATGAATATACAGCATCATTAGAATTTGATCCGCCAAAAGATACTTTTGCAATAGCTTCTATTTCAAAAGATAAAGTTGAATACCCACAAAAACAAGCAAAAGAAGTTTTTAGAAAACTTCCTGATGACCATATATTAGAAAGATTGTTCATCTCAAATAAAGATAACGCAAATGAATATGTAGTAGCTTCAATCGGACTTACAAAAGCGAATATAAAAGATTTAAGTATAAAACTCAGCCTTACAGGATTTGGGTATCAAATAATAAGAGTTAATGTTGTTGATGAAATCAAAAAAGATAACAAAGAGGATAAGAATGTCAAAGAATAGTAAAATTATTTACTTATTCATTACTGCAATATTTTTCATATTGTTGAACTTATTTTTATCCGATTTAATCCTGAATAGCGGTTATAAATTAGCAGAAAATCCGGTTTTTGATATAACTTTTATAAAAAATCAGGGTGCTGCTTTTAATATTTTTGACGGATACAAAATTTTCCTTATAGTATTCGCAATTTTGGCAATAATCGCTCTTTTATATTATGTTATAAAACAAATAGAAAAAATTTCAGTTTTCGGCTTATTTTTTACATCTATTTTGTTATCAGGAATTTTTAATAATATGTTCGAACGAATAATGTTCGGATATGTAAGAGATTTTATTAAACTTAATTTTGTTGAATTTCCTGTGTTTAATATCTCAGACATATTTATAAACATGGGTGTTTTAGGGATGATTTGTGTTATTCTTAAAAACAACTATCTAAAAAAATAATTAAAGTTAATGTCAGGTAAAACCTGACCTACAAGGACTATCTAAAAAAATAATGAGCTTGCAGGAAGATTAGCGATTTAGAGATTCTTCGGGTTGAATAATCATTTCCCTCAGAATGACCTGCATACTATATTTTAATTGTGCCATCGTTCTGAGTAAGGTAGTTATGTAGGTCAGGTTTCACCTGACAATAACTATCAAAAAAAAATAATCCAATTAACCAATAGAAATAAACCTACAAGTATAAAACACTATTGGTATGTTTGATTCAATTTGGTATAACAGTTTAACAAAACCATTTCTGCAGCCGCCTGCGTGGATTTTTTCTCCTGTTTGGATAATTTTGTACGCAACACTTTTGGTTTCACTTATTCTTTATTCTGTCAAAATAACAACAAAAAAGAAGATTGGCGGATATATCATATTTGTTGTTCACATGATTTTTAATCTTATGTGGAGCCCAATCTTTTTCTACCTTAAAAGAATCGATATTGCTCTCTTTGTGATTGTGATTATGGACCTTACTGCTATTTATATGATAGCTAAATTCTTTTCAGTTTCAAAAACCGCCGGTGCAATTCTTGTTCCATACCTTATATGGATATTTTTTGCTACATATTTGAACACCATGTTTCTTGTACTAAATTAATATTTTAAATATACTAATTCCTCATTTTTTATCTTACTGTTCAAAATCTGCATATCGTAACAAAGAATTTTTTGTCTGTATTCTAACGTTGAAAGCGTCTTATTAATTCCTGCAACAACAACTAAAACTAAAATAAATGCTAAAATCATATTAACCTTCTTTTCTTTATTTTTACTTTCCTCTTACATTTTCATGTTATTCCATGGGTATGACAAATAAGGACATAAGGTTTTTATTTTTTTAACAAAAAAGAACCGCTTTTAAAAAGCGGTTCTTTTACTATATTCTAAAATACAATTCCCTATACAGCAGCAGGTTTCTTTTGTTGGGTAGCACCAGGAATTGCTTGCCAATTTGCTGCCATTATTTTCTTAAATGATTTAAGAGCTGTATCTTCAAGTTCACCAAGTTCTTCAGCTTCCATAATTAATTCTCTTAATGGAAGTAATGCTCTTTGATCACGAAGAACACCTAAAGCTGCTGCAGCGCCTGCTCTAACCAAATCGTTTTCTGAACGGTTTTTCATAACATCAATTAATGCAGGAACAGCCTTTGTATCGTTTAATTTACCCAAAGATGTTACTGCATAAATTCTAACGTTTACCCATTCGTCATATAACATGTTGATAATCTTATCAACACATTTTTTGTTTCCGATTTCACCTAATGCACGAGTTGCATCGCATCTAACGTTAACTTTTTCGTGGTCTAAAGATTTCATTAAAGCATCAGTTGCAACATCACCAATCTCAATAAGAGCATCTGTTGCAGTAATACAAACTTGTGAATTTTCATCATTCAAAGCTTCTACAAGCGGTTCAACAACAATTTTACCGCCTAATCTGCCTAATGCACGAGCTGCACGAACTCTAACATCAACATTTCTATCTTCTCTTAATGATTCGATTAAGTGTTCTGTAGCTTTTGAATCACCGAGTTCGCCCAATGCACGAGCTGCATACAAACGAACAGAACCGTTTTTGTCATTCTTTAATACATTGATTAACGGTTCAACAGCCTTTGGGTCTCCCATTTCTCCTAAAATACGAGCAGCATTATAACGAACCTTTTCAGAACCTGAACCCATAAGATCATTAATTAGTTCTTGAAAAGTTTTCTTAACTTGTTTTTTCTTGCTGTTAACTGTAATGGTCATACTACTTTTACCTCCAATAAACATGGTTATCTAACTTCTACACAGTTATATAAAGTATTGTTGTTTTAAAAAATTGCTTTATTTTTCGGATTTGTTAAGTTTTTGTTACATACCTTTTGAATTAGGGTATTTTTTACACTTAATCTTAGCTTTATTAATATATCATATTTTTACATTTTTGTGTTCAGTCATGTTGATAATTTTACAAAACTTAATTAATATTTGATTTATGATTTGCCTAAAACTTAGATATACATTTAAAAACTAAGGTTTACAAATTTTAATATTTATTACTCACTAGGGATAGTAATAATGAATTCGCTTCCTTTATTTATTTTTGTCTTTACATCTATTTTTCCTTTGTGTTTTTCTATTATTTTTTGCGAAATTGCAAGCCCCCAGCCAGTTCCAACACCTGCTCCTTTAGTTGTATATCCGACATCAAATATTTTATCCGGCTCTTTTATTCCGCAGCCTGTATCTTTTATTTTTACAACAAGGCACTTTTTCTTATAACTTGTGTCAATAGTTATTGTCCCCTCTCCTTCTATAGCGTGAGAAGCATTTACAAGAATGTTCATAAACACTTGATTAAGCATATTCGGATAACATTTTACAGGCGGCAGCTTGCCGTATTTTTTCACAATTTCTATTCGGTTTTTGGTTTCGTGGCGAATTAAGTCAAGAGTTAAATCTATCTCTTTGTTAATATCGGCTTCTTGAAGCTCAGCTTCATCAAGCCGAACAAATTTTCTCAAGGATACAACAAGTCGGTTAATCTTATCTATTGCCATTGAATCAATGTTATTTGTTTCTTCTAAAAGTTCTTTTATCTCTTTGTCTTCGACTTGTTTTATAAGTTTTTTGGTTATTTCATTATTGGACTTTATAGATGCCAGCGGAGTGTTAATTTCATGTGCAACACCTGCGACAAGTTGACCTAAAGAAGCCATTTTAGCTGAGTTAATAAGTTGTAACTGAGTCTCCTTCAATTCTTTTAAGGCTTTGGTTAAATCCTGAACCATTTGTTCATTTTTTTTGTAAAGTTCTGATTGAATAATAGCGTTACCAAGCTGGGAAGATACTCCTTCCAATACCTCTAAAGTATCGTCCAGTTTAGTTTTCTGCTTTGTAGAAAGAACGATTACTCCTATCAACTTTTTAAGATGATAGATTGGCATAACTATTCTTTGCACATTTTCCTTAAACGGCTCAGCTTCATTATATTCTTTTCTGCAAGTAATGCAGGATACTTTTCCTTTCTTGATATAATCATTTACAGTTTTATCAAATGTAATAAGAGTATTTATTCCTTTTTTTGACAAAGATTCTTTTACTCTAAAACTTAATCCTTCACTTTCCGCATAATAAGCTCTGAATGAACCAAACATTTCCGAAAGTTCTTGTAAAGCTGATTTCAAAATAACTGATGTATTAATTGAACCTCTTATAATATTAGATATATTATTTAATAATAAAAGTTTCACGGCTTGAGACTGAGCTTGAAGTTTTACTTTACTCATAGCTTTATTGTCTTCTTCCAAAAAGTTTACTTGAGTTTTATATTTTAAATTTTGTTTTTTAAGCTCATCAACATTTATTTGCGCTGTAACATCAGTGAAAATTACAACAGTATATTTCCCTCTTTTTGTAGTATTCATATCAAAATACATCGGAGAAAATTCATTATTTACATAAGCTTGATACATTACATGCGCTGAAATATCTTCTTTAGAATTAAGCGCCTGCAAAATCGGAGAGTGTACTGTCATAATATTACTGCTCTCCAGCGGATAAACTTCATAGTTTAATTTATGAGAAAATTTTCTGATATCTTTATAGTCTTTAAAAATACGTTTAAAAACATTATTCATAAAAACAGTTTCTCTGTTTTCATTAATAACGACGACCGCACTATTAAATTTGTTAAATAAATCAAACTTCCCCATGGCAATATTATATCATATATGAGATTGAGAAGTGCATTATGTAAGTTTGCAAAAAATAACAATTTTGAGATTCTTCGGTTTACACCTCAGAATGACGGCACATTCAGCGTAAGCCTTCCACGTATGCTTGAGTTTGAGCGAAAAATCTCAATTGCAAAACAGATTCTTAGGAGTTGAATGGATATTTTCCCTCAGAATGACGAATCCATTTCCTTTTTGTGAAGAACGAAAATTATATTTACCTCACAATTCTGAGCCATATATCAATTTAGGGGCGAAGAATTTCATATAAAGAAAAGTCAAAATGTTAACGAGATACTTCGCTTGCGCTCAGTATGACTAGCACGTTACAATCCATGCGAACACGTCATTCTGAGCCCATTATCAATTTAGGGGTGAAGAATCTATTCTAAAACATGTACAAACATTGTTGTAAACATTAATATATTAATATAATTATTTAACAATGCTCATCAAATATCTTACACAATCTTTTGAATTATGGCTTTTGTGTGCAATGTTATAACAATTTTCTGTTATAGTTTTATAGGCTTCTTCGTCTTCCAAGTAATTTTCTATCTTAAAAATTAAATCAGACATATCTTCATAAAAAGGCATGTACCCGTCAAAAAGCGCAACTTCATCACGATAATCCGTTATCATAAGACGTTTGCAAGCAACTGTTTGAAACGCTCTATAGTTAAGCGAAGAAAGACCTTGTGAATGCATGTTAAAAACAATTTTTGAATTATTAATAGCTTTTGCCATATCAGGTTCATTATCAATAAATCCCATATAACACAAATCAAGTATCTCAGGGTATTGAGAGCGCTTGAGTGCATCTTTATAATGCCTGTCAATAGCGTACCAAGCAACTTTAAGCTTTGGCATTTTTAAAACAAGCTCTTCAAAAAAGCTTAGCCTGTAATCTGTGTCGAGTCTTCCGGCAAACATTATATCAAACTCAGGTTTTCCGCCAAAATCTTTATAAACATCAAAATTAACAAAGTGAGGAAGATAATGAATATTTTTAAAGTTTTCGCAATCGGTTAGTTGCTTATCCCAATAAAAAGTATAATTGTCATTATCATCCAAGTACGGAAGATATTTTTCCCATTCTTTACCGGAAGTTGCACTTCTTATATCGTCAGAAAAATAACAAATACAAGGTAAGTCGAGCTTGTTATCAACTTTAACTTTGAGCGGAGAGAAATCATATCCTGCAATATAGTCATACTTTTTGGTTAAAACTTTTTGCAAATTATCCTCAAATAGCTCATCATAAACAGTAACATTACAGTCATTTTGTTCAAAACCTGCAATAAGACTGCTTGTGGTAAGCCTTCCGCCGATACTTTCAGGAAGTATTGTTAAAATTTTTGTTTTGCCTTTGCTCATCTCACGGATTATTTTATCATTTTTGTTTTATGTTTACAACTTTGTGTTATACTTGAGGGGTAAATATAATCATGCTTCCGCAGCTCAGTGCCATGCGGCGAGCCAGAGGCAAGGAGGACGTAAGTCCGACGGAACGAAGTCAACAGTGTCGTGTTGCGGGAGCAATACGAGCAGGTTGACGGAGTGGAGCCTTCTGCGTAACAATTTAATATAATTATGCTTCCGTAGCTCAGTAGGATAGAGCGGCGGTTTCCTAAACCGCGTCTGCCGCGAGTTCGACTCTCGCCGGGAGCATTTTAATTTTTTAAGCTACTCGCCTAATACTTTACCGGCACTCAAATATATATTTTGTTTTTTTATTCTATTTGATGTTCTTTGCTCTGAGGGCATTAAGTATTGCAATGAGTGCCACGCCTACATCAGCAAAAACCGCACCCCACATTGTCATATAGCCAAATCCGCCTAAAATTAAAAACATGGTTTTTATTCCCAGTGCAAAAAAGATATTTTGTTTTACAATGCTCATGGTTTTGCGTGCAATCTTTACAGCGGTAATAATTCTATATGGTTT
>CACYKP010000032.1 GCA_902775025.1 uncultured bacterium
TCTTATGAATCGGCAGCAAAAAAACAAGAGTGCAAAGAAAATACTGATAGTATTTATCCCTGTGAATACTCAATTATTTGTTATTAAATTTGATACCCAATTCATTTAATTTCTTAATAATTTGTTCTGATATTGATGGTAATTCTATCATATTAGTATGAAAAGTTGCAGGTATTTTATACTCTTTAGTAATATTATTTATTTCATTGTATAAATATTGATGCGATTTGTTTTCTGCACCTAAAATTTTTACTCCTGCTTGAAAGTTAGTTGATGTGATACTGTTAATTTTCATAAAATCTGCCTCATTTGTAACAATTGTATTTTCTACACTTATAATTTACATCAAAAGACTTTGTTTGTAAAGGATAAAAAACAACGGTTTTACAAATTGTAAAACCGTTGTTTAATAATTGCTAGATTTATTTATACAGAAGCTAATTTAGCTTGGCTCTCAAGTTGTAATGTTACTGTTGTAATATCACAAACTGATGAAGGTCCAAAGTATTGAATAGCTCCTGGGAATAAGTATCTGTCATTTAATGCCCAGTCTTCTCTATTTGCTTCAAGCTTCTTGAATACTGGTCCGTCAAGCTCAACAAGGGCTTTTTTAATTACAGGCTTCATTTCACCGTGTCTTCTTTCCATGTTCATCATCATAGTTAATGGAACACCGCCTGCAATCCAATCGTTAGCAGGTTCTGTAAGGTTTCTTACAGATGATAAATATCCTGTTAAACCAAAGTTAATCAAAGCAAATGCATTAAAGCCTAATGAATAGCAGTAGTCTGCATCAAAGTTAGACGGGAATGCACAACGTCCTTCGTACCCAAAGAAGTGAGATTGTGTTGAGAATTTGCCTGAGTATTTTCCTGCTTTCTTTAATTCACTCAATTTTGCTTCAATCATAGAGATTAAAAGTTTTTCTGTTTCGATTTTTGAAACTTGAACATTGCCGTGAGGATCTCTATCCATTAATAATTGAGATTTAATAAGTGCTGGAAGTGATTTGAATACGCTGGAGTTTTCGCTTGAAAGTGAATTTTCAATAATAGCAATTTTTTCAGCATCAGTACCGTTTGAATACTTAGAATCTTTTTCTAAAGATGGCATAATGTCATTTAAGTTTGCAATCATAGATTTTAATTCAGGTACAAATTCAATTAAACCTTCAGGAATAACTGCTATACCAAAGTTTTTGCCCATCTCTGAACGTCTTACAATGATATCTGTCATATAATCAATAATAGAAGATAATGACATTTTTCTTTGTTCAACTTCTTCTGAGATTAAAGTGATGTTTGGTTGAGTTTGAAGAGCTGCTTCAAGTGCAACGTGAGAGGCACTTCTTCCCATAATTTTAACAAAGTGCCAATATTTTTTAGCTGAATTAGCATCTCTTTCAATGTTACCGATTAATTCACCGTAAGTTTTTGTAGCGGTATCAAAACCGAATGAAATTTCGATCTGCTCATTTTTTAAGTCACCGTCAATTGTTTTTGGGCAGCCTATTACTTGAATATTAGCGTTATGAGCAACAAACCATTCTGCAAGAAGTGCAGCGTTGGTGTTTGAATCATCACCACCTATTATTACAACTGCAGAGATGTTCAACTTTTTGCAAACTTCCCAAGCTGATTGGAATTGTTCTTCTGTTTCAAGTTTTGTTCTACCTGAACCGATAATATCAAAACCGCCTGTGTTGCGATAATCATTGATAAATTCATCATTGAATTCAACGTATTTGCCTTCAATAATACCACTTGGACCGCCTAAAAAACCATACAAGTTATTAGAAGGATTAGCTTGTTTTAAAGCATCATATAAACCTGCTATAACATTGTGTCCTCCTGGAGCTTGACCGCCAGAGAGGATTACGCCTACATTTCTTAATTCACTTGAAGTAGTATCAGTAGTTGTTTGGAATGTTACGGTTGGTTTTCCGTATGTATTTTTGAATAAAGCTTTTATCTCATCTTGATTTGCAACAGATTGAGTTGCGCTTCCTTCAATTGATTGAAGGTGATTAATACCTGAAGCCAAAGATGAAGGTAATTTTGGTTGGTATTTAAGTCTTTCGATTTGTAATGGTGATAAATTTGTCATAATAAAACTTCCCTTTCTTTTGCCATGATTATACCATGAACAAAATTTTAAAGGTCATAATTAATGTTGTTTACTTCTTCTAATCTTTTTTGCAATAAATGCTTTGCACAAATATTTATTGCAAAATTAATAGAAAGTAATTCTTCTCCTTGCTCTCTTGTCATTTGAGAAAATATATTCCAATCTTCGTTACTTTTAGTATAAATTATATCTGATAAAACCTCTATTGCCTTAATTGGTCTGTAGCATTCAGCTAAGTAGTCTTCATAGTCCATAATTATTTCCTTTAAGTTATTGTCAGGTGGAACCTGACCTACATATTATGTTATAACATTTGTTATAACATAAGAAGCAACAAAATGTCAACAAAATTTGATACAATTATAGTAACAGAGGTTGACATGATAGAAAAAAAATTTCGTAATATAGGTAACAGCTGGGGAGTTATTATTCCAAAAGCAATAATAGAAGGTTTAGGAATAAATCCTGTCCTTGATAAAGTTGAAATTTATATTAAAGATAACGAGATTCGTATAAGAAAGATACAAAAGTAATCAGAAAAACATTTATCATAGCAGGGGTGTAGGGTGCAATTATTTGCACCATAAAACTTTGCTAAGCCGACAAATACTTAGCTAACAAATACAATCCTCCGATATATTTTCCCCCCCCTAGTAACCGTTTAATAATAGCAGGCTTGACCAAATGATAATAATACCTGACATAATTCCTGTTATTGCATAATGCCAATCACCGTATTCGTGTGAAAGCGGAAGCAGGGTATCAAATGATATATAAATCATTATACCGACGACAGCTATAAGCAAAAATCCGATAAATGCTTCTGGCAAGAACCAATGCAATAAACCTAAACCGATAATTGCACCTATTGGTTCAGTTATACCTGTCCAAAAAGAGTACCATATCGCCATTCTTTTTTTACCGGTTGCATGGTAAATAGGCAATGCTACTGCTATACCTTCAGGAATATTATGCAAAGCTATCGCTATAGCGACAGAAGCTCCGAGTGCAATATTTTGAGATGAAACGAGAAATGTTCCCAAACCTTCAGGAAAGTTGTGTATCGCAATTGCAATTGCGGTTAAAAGTCCTGCTCTTTTAATTCTGTGTTTATGTTTACATTGTTCATCCGCTATTGCACGCTCATCGATAAAATCTTCTTCTTCAACGTGATCAGGAATAAATTCATCAATAAGTTTTGCGATTACAACACCCGTTATAAATCCCCAAAATAATAGCCAATGATATTTTACGGGGTAATATGATTTTAATAAACCTTGAGCAGTATCTAATATTTCAGTTAACGATACAAATATCATTACGCCTGCCGAAAAACCTAATCCTAATGACAACACTTTCAAGTTGCTTTTATGTACAAAAAATGTAATAAAGCCGCCAATTACTGTTGCAAAGCCGGCCAAAAATGTCATTAAAAGAGGTACCTGCCAATGTTCAATCATATTGCTATTTATCCTTTGCTAATTTTATATTATCACAAAAATTTAATAGACCAAACGGTCTATATTTTTTTAAAACTTAAATCCCATGATTGATGCTAGTTGATTAAATAACGGTTATATTATAAGTGGGGAGGGTAGGGATAAATTATATCTTCTATCACTCGGAAATGGTAAGGAATTAAAAATGAATTTTACGGGACTGGATGCTACATTACACAGAATTCAGATGATTGAAAACCAATTTCAATCGCTTATATCTTATTCTGCTCCTCAAAAGCCTGCAGAAGATTTTCAAAAGATACTTGATTCAAAAATAGAAAACAAAAAAAATCCTAATTCCGCATCAAGAGGAGAAATAAATGAACTTATCAGCAAGTACTCTGAACAAGCAGGTTTAGACGAAGATTTTGTAAAAGCTGTCATTAATCAGGAATCAGGATTCAACCCGAATGCTACATCAAAATGTGGTGCAATGGGGTTAATGCAGTTGATGCCGAGTACAGCTCAAGGCTTAGGTGTTACAAATGCTTATGATCCTGAACAGAATATTCAAGGCGGAACTAAATATCTTAAAGGCTTGATGGACAGATTTGATAATAACAAATCTTTGGCGCTTGCTGCATACAATGCCGGTCCGAATGCTGTAAAAAAATATGGCGGAATCCCTCCTTATCAGGAAACTCAAAACTATGTAAAAAGCGTTCTCGCACGCTATGATAAATTGAAAGGTTAGCGGCAAATGTATATTAGCGGATTGAACTCAAAAGAAGATTTGCCTATAAGGGGGTTATTATGATACTCAGAGGACTGGAAGCTTGTGCAAACGGAATGCTCGCTCTAATGGATGCGAATGATAATACCGCAAATAATCTTGCAAACGTTAATACCGTAGGTTATAAAAAGGGTTCACTTAAATTTAAAGACGTTATGGAATCCGCTGTGTTTACACAATCTGAGTCTGTTTTGAGAAACGATACAACAAGGTACTTAGGTGATGTAAGCGTCGGAAGTGCTTCTTTTGAATTTACACACGATTTTTCTCAAGGAGCTTTAAACCAAACAGATAACCCTTATGATTTGGCAATTGAAGGAGATGGCTTTTTCAAAATTCAAGATGTTGACGGAAAAACTTATTACACAAGAAATGGTTCTTTTACACGAAATGATCAGGATTATCTTGTAACAAAACAAGGCGAATACGTTTTGGATATAAATAATCGCCGTATAAGAATGATACCTGAAGATTTGGATCCTGATTTAGTAAGAGATAAAGTTCAAATTATTATCGGTGAAAAAGGTAATATAGAAATGAATGCCGGTTTACAAAAGATACCAATGCAAACTATAGGCGTTTGGGATTTCTCAAACAAGGATGACTTATTTGAAATCAGCGATACTCGTTTTATTCCTAAAACTCCGGAAGAAAATCCCGAACTTAGGTCAGAAAAATTTGTTATTCAGCAAGGTATGCTTGAACTTTCAAATTGTAATGTAATACGGGAAATGATAAACACAATAAGCACTCAAAGAAATTATGAAAGTTTGGCACGAGTTGTAACAACAAACGGAGAACTTTTAGATACCGCAGTTACACTTGGCAGACTGAGAGCATAAAATTCAGATTTACAATTCTTAACACTATAGTCAAATTTCCATGCTAAAAATACTTTATATATATGTGTGTAGAAAATAAAGGTGTTTTAGTATGGCGTTGAACCCTTATACGTTAAATCATTTGTACGAAAAAGGTATATTGGAATATGTTCCGACTGATTTGGGATTAAACATTCCTTTATCACCTTTGGCTGCAATGTCTAATCCGTATATGGATATGGCAATGCAAGGCGGTTTGTATCAGGGAGCGATAAATAGTACAGATACTTTTACACCAATGAATAATTATGGCGTACAACCGATAGCCGGTACATATAACGGCATTGGTTCGATGTCTAATACAGGTGTAATGAATACTTTTTTAGGTAACGGAGTCGGAGTACAAAATAACAGCTCGATATCAAATACTTTTGGTTTTAATTCAAATATAGGTAGTAATTCTAATGCCGGTTTTTATAACTCATTTACCGGAAATAGTGTCGGAGAACAACATCCAGGCGGCGGGATGAATATTTTGGGCGGTTTTACGGATACAAAAAATAATATAAAAAGCGGATTTTATAAAACTGCAGCTGTTGTAAATAATACTCCGAAGGTAGTATTGGGATTACTGGCAAGTGCAATTGGAGCAGGAGGAATTATGCTTGCGTTTAAAAGGGGCAAAAAACCTCCGAAAACACAAAATACATCTTTTCTATCAAAGTTAAACCCACTAAATTGGAGAAAGAAAAAATAACATATTAAATAACCTTATTAAAATACCTTATTAATTTATAACGCCCATAATAAAAGGGCGTTTTTTTTATGCTAATATGATAATATGATAAAACTTATTGCTACAGATATAGACGGTACAATATTAATTCCGGAGGGAGAGTTTACCGAAGGGGTAAGAAATTGCATTAATAACCTGCAAAATCATGGTATAAAAGTTGTTCTTGTAACAGGCAGAATGAACGCTGCCGCAAAACTTATTGCCAAAGATTTGGGATTAAATACGCCTGTCGTTTCTTATCAGGGGGGATTAATAAATGCAAACGGCAATATTCTTTATGAACAATATTTGACTGAAGATGAAAGTAAACAAATAATATCATGGGCCAAAGAAGAAAATATTCATATAAATTTATATAACAATGATATTTTATATTCTGAACAAGATTGTTATGAAATACAAAGATATTGCAATAATCAGCACACAAAATACACCGTCAAAAACTTTAATGATATAAAAAAAGTCAAAGTTAATAAGATTTTGGCAATTGATTATAATAATGCTGAAAGAATAAACAGGCTTGAAAAAGAACTTCCAAAAAGATTTCCGAATTTATACATAGTAAAATCTACACCATACTTTTTAGAATTTTCAAACCCAAAAGCATCTAAATACTGTGCAGTAAAATTTTTACAAAAATATTGGAATTTAAAAGATGAAGAAATTTTAACTATAGGAGACCAAAATAATGATATAGCACTCCTTGAAGCAGGAGGAATAAAAGTTGCTATGGGTAATGCAACAGAAAATCTTAAGAAAATTGCTGATTATATAACTGATTCTGTCTATAACGACGGTTTTGTCAAAGCGATAGAAAAATTTGTTCTAAATAAAGTCTAGCCTTTTATATTTTATATTATTAAGAATTGTAAACTCATGGGTTTAAAAATAATGATATATACGATATAATTATAGTATATAAGTATATAGGTAATATTAGTATATTAAATTAACGGATTAGTAGATTTAACCCTAAAGAAGTACAATTATGAGTATCGAATCAGTCGGAGTATATTCTCCAAACACAGTTTACGGCGAATTAACCATGCCATTCTTGAGCAAACCGGTTACCATCAATGCGCACACAGCGTATGACAAAGATGATAACGATGTTGTTTTGACTAAAAATAAGTTCTACAACAACAAGTCAAAAATGCAAGTTTCGATTGAAGACATCCGTGATATGAAAGGTCTTGAACTTGATGACAAAATCGTTACCAAGGTAGGTCCGGAAGTTAAAACAGATATTCTTTCACAAAATTTACTTCCATCCTTCCAACTTTCAAATCTTTCAAACGGAACAGGTGTTGTTTATGAAGCCTTACAAAACGGCTACACAGGAAGTCAAGCAATAAAAATCGGTAAAGCTCATAAAGCATACACAAATGTACTTAACCAAGATTTTACTCAAACAGTACAGAATTTAATCAACACAAGCTACAAAGTTGCTTAAGATGAGCTGTTAATTATTTTGCCAAGGTGGAATGAACACCTTCCATAATGTTGTAAAAATCTTCCTTTGGAAGTGTTGACATTGTTTTAAGTGCATATGAAAGTATGCTCACTTTGTCATACCATCTTCTTGAGTTGGATATTTTATACAGGCCGAACACACGGTCTATTCCAATGCTGACATCATTTTCATCATTATCGTCCCGCATCTCTTTAACCTGCTTAACAAACGTGGTTAAATCTTTAGCTAATGCTCGCCTTTTGTTTTCATCCATATCTTTTAGTAATTCCAAAGCCTTTTCTGTATGTTCATTTGAATCGTACCAACGTCTGTTGTTCAACATAATAATAACCTCTCCCAATACACAATTTAATTATAGAGATATTTCATTAATCAGTAATCATACATATAGTTGAAAAAAGAAGATGCTCTTCTGTTTTAAGGCATCCTCTTTTTTTATTGTTTAGATTTATTCTCTAAAGCTTAAGTCAGGCAGAGCTTTTTTTAGCGTTGCTCTTACGTTTGCCATTTGAGCTTCTATTGCATCATCTGTCATTGTTGAATTAGGATCTTGCATTTTTATTCTAAATGCAACTGACTTGAATCCTTCTTGAACGTGTTCACCTTGATATACGTCAAAGACCTCACATCCGTTGAATACATTGTTTGCGACACCTTTTTTAACTATTTTTTCTAACTCGTCCCAAGTTGTAGTACTCGGAACAATTACCGCCAAATCCCTTTGTACTTCAGGAAATTGAGGGAGCTTTTTGAATCTTACTACCGTTTCGTTATACGCATCGATAATCATATTCAAATCTAATTTAAACAAAAATGCATTTTGGTTTAATTTTAGCTTGCCCTTTACTTCCGGATGAACTTCACCATAGTATCCAACTACTGCCGGTTGTTTGCCCAAAAGCGTCAAAACTGCAGTTTTATATGGATGCAAGCAACCGTGAGAATTTGAAAGCGGAGAATCGGCAAGAAGTGAAAATTTAATTCTTCTCGTTAAGCCTAATTCTTCCAGAAGCTTGTCTACAATACCTTTAACAGTATAGAAATCAACCTCTCCTGTTTGCTGCCACAATGAATTTTGGACGTTTCCCGTTATAACACCGGCTAAAGTCAAAGTTTCTTTTACACCTGAATTTCTTTCATCTGTTTCACCAATTTTGAGATAGCTTCTTCCAATTTCATAACCCCAAAAATCTTTTTGTCCGTTATCATAATTATATTTCATACAGTTTAAAAGACTTGCCATCAAAGTTTGTCTTAGCATTGTACAATCTTCTGACGCAGGATTTTCAACAAATATAGCTTTTTCTCTGTCAAAAGTCATATTAAACTGTTTTAAAAGCGGTTCACCAATAAGAGAAGATGTTTGCAATTCATTAAGCCCTGCACCTCTCATTAGAGAGTGGACTTTTGCCATAACCCTTTCTGCTGCAGATATTTCTGCCGTACCTGCTCTGTTTGGTAAAGTAGGAGTAATCTTATCATATCCGTTAATACGAGCAATCTCTTCTATTAAATCGACTTCTCTTGTTACATCGTCTGCACGGAAAGAAGGAACTTCAACCCTGCAAGCCATCTCGTTTTTGCCCAAAATTGTAAAACCAAGTCTTTCCAATATTGTAAGAGCTTTATTTGAATCAATATCACAACCTAAAATTCTTTTCATTTGAGGGAATCTTAAGGTTATGGTAATTGGCTCAGGCTTGTCATTTCCTGTTTCAACATATCCTTCAAATTTTGCATCAGCATACTTTACAAGCAATTCTACAGCTCGCATTAAGCCTTTGTGTACGGCTTTTATATCAATACCTCGCTCAAATCTTGAGCAAGCATCAGATTTATATCCGACACTTCTTGAACTCTTTCTGTTTGATTGTGCTGTAAAATAAGCTGCTTCAAGAGCCAAATTCTTTGAATTTTCATCTATTTCGGAATTATTTCCACCAAACACACCACCTAAACATACTGCTTCTTTTTCGGTAGAAATAACAACCGTATCCTTTGTCATGGTTCTTTCGACTTCATCAAGAGTAATTATTTTTTCGCCGTCTTGTGCACGTCTTACACAAAGATATCCGTTCAACTTATCAAAATCAAAAGCGTGAAGCGGAGTTCCGTATTCAAGCATTACATAGTTTGTAATGTCTACGACATTATTTATTGCTCTAATTCCTGAAGCAACAAGTCTTTTTTGCATCCAATCCGGAGAGGGATAAATATTTATACCCTTCAATAAACCGATGGAATAGTATTTACAAACATCATTGTCTTTTATTTCTACTTTAAAATCATTTGTTTTCTTTTCTTCAACATGTATATCAGCGATTTTCATCGGTCTGTCAAACAATGCGCTTAATTCTCTTGCAATACCGATAACAGACATTTGGTCGCCCCTGTTTGCGGTAGGTGCAGTATGGAGAATGTAATCTTTTTCAAAACCCAAAACATCTTCGACATTCAAGCCAATGCCGACATTCGGGAATATCCTGTTAAGAATAAGAATACCGTCTTCTTCCTGATAGTTTCTATCCGCAACACCGAGTTCATCATCAGAGCAAAGCATGCCTTGTGATTCTACACCTCTTATTACAGCAGGAGTCAATTCAAATTGTTCACCTGTTTTTCTGTCTAAAACCTTACTTCCTACTGATGCATAAGGAATAATTTGCCCTACTGCAATATTTTGACCTCCGCAAACTACTGTTTTTAATGCAGAACCAATATTAACCGTAACAAGATGCAGCCTGTCTGAATTCGGGTGAGCATCAATTTTTTCTATCCTGCCTGTTATTATATTTGTAAACTGAGGTCTGACTTCCTCAATCTCTTCAACTTCCAAACCGCTCATGGTAAGTTCATGAGCGATTTGTTCAACATTAATATCTTTTAAATCAACTAATTCATTTAACCAGTTTAACGAAACTTGCATTTTTAACCTTCCGTTCTTTATACTTTTTTCCTATTTACCTATTGATTATATTACAAAGAGATATAAAGTGAAAGAAGGTCTATGTGCTCTCTATTTATTGTTTTTCCCTTACATCGTATAATTCCCAATAGAATTTATGTGTTAAAAGATTCATACTTGGTGAAAGCTCCATAGTATATTTATCAGTTTCTAATATTTCCGGTTTGTAAGTTTTTAATTGCTCCATAGTATATGATCTGGGGATTTTATTTAGAGCCCTGCTGAATGTGTCAGAATATCTCAAATAAAATTTTAATTTATCATTACTCTTATAATCTGAACGAATCAAGTTTTGATACTCTTTTGCAATATTGTCAAGCAAAGTTTTATCGACACCGTTTATCTTTGAAGATTTATTATCTGCTTTTTCTGTTTTCTGTACTTGTGCCGGCTCTGTTACAGCCTTTGATTCTTGAATTGCAGGCTGTTGTTTTACAGTCGTTTTCTGTTCTTTGAGACCAGTTTTCTCGTCATCAAAGACTATATTACCATCTTTTACAGTATAAGCTCGCCCATTATCAGTTGTACCTGAAATCAGTTTACCATCTTTCATTACACTCTTTGAACCATCGCTAAAAGTTACATTTAAAGTATCACCGATAGCACGAACTTCAGCGCCTTGAGCAGATGTACCGGCATAGAACTTGCCATTTTTAGTTATACTTACGCTTCCATCACCGAATACATATATGGAACCTTCATTTTGCTGCAAAATTTTGTCTGCATTTTTGTTACCTTTTGCATCAGTAATATCTAATTCATTAAACACACTGGATAAAAAATCTTTTGTTTTATTATTAACATTTAACGACTTTATTTCATCAAACGTCCTAATCGTTTTTGCACTCATTTTAGTGTCGTTAATAGAATTGTTTCCCATAAATACCTCTTTTCTCTAAATTCCCTATACATAAATAAAGAAATTTAATCTTGAGAAATTGCCAAATTTAACACATAATTGTTACAAATTGTTATATTTTAAAAGTATTTTTAGAGTGCAAAAAAATTTTATGCAGTTGAAAAAAGTACAATTCTGAGGTTTAAACCAAAGAATCTCTATATTACCGTTTTTTGGTTTCTTTTGTTTTTACAAATATTAAAGTTTACAATTATCTAGATAGATACCGATATTTGCCCTACAACCTTACCTGAAATCGTTTTTATACGATTATCGTATTTGATTTCGCCCCAACCAAGTCGATTTATGATTTCAAAAAGCGCAAACCTGCGTGCTTCAGTTGAAGCATCATTAATTTTAACAACAAATGCATTACATTCCTGAACATTTAAGACAACACAAAGTCCGCCTGCACCAACTTTTGCAATAAGGTTTTCTGTTTTTGCAATTATTTCGGTATCGGTTCTTCCTTCACCTCCGAATATATACGGATTTGCTTTTATTGAAGTAAGAATTTTAGGATATTCCAATAGTCTTACATAACCTTGTGCAAGATTTTTAAGTGGCATGCTCACAATAGGAACTCCGCATCCATCTGTTGTCATTGGATATTCTTCATTAACTCCGCACAGTGAATAAATTTTTTCTTTTACTGCAGCTTGAAGCGGATGTTCAGGTTCATCATAAGTTGCCATATCCCAACCGTTTTTTTGGCATATTGCAAGAAATCCGATATGTTTTCCTGAACAATTATTATGCAGCGGTGTCGGATTATCACCCCTGATAATCATTTTATTTTGCATGCTTTTTGAAAGCGGCGCATGAATCCCGCATTTCAAAAATTCTTCTTTTATTCTAAACTTTTTCAAAATTTTTTGTGCAACTTTAATATGACAATCTTCACCTGCATGTGATGCGCAGCAAAAAGCCAACTCTTCCGGTTCTAAATCAATTTGATTGTCTATTAAAAGAGATGCTTGCAGAGGCTTTGCACAAGAGCGCAAAAAATAGGGCATGTTATGATTATTATCAGGATTAAACCCCTTAATCGGTTTTGCTGTAACCCAATAACCTTCGTGAAATTCTTCTACCAAACCATCTCGTACGTACTCAATTTTTATCATATTATTCTTCCGACTTATGATCCTTTATAAATGTTAAAAGAGCATCCATTTTTTGACGCAAAATCTCATTTTCTTCTTTCAATCTTGTATTCTCTACCCTTATATCAAAACTCTCTCTTTCTGCTGCTATATTAGGCATTTCATCAGGATTAAGAGAGAAACGTTTACCCGCTTCTTCCTTCATAAATATAATACTCTTAACATCAACCTCTCTTACAAACCCCATTTGAACCATAAGCTCAGCAATAAAAACGTGTTTTCCTGAATCTTTAATTTCTTGTTGTTTATTCAGAACTTCATCCAATTGTTCTATAGTCATTTTCCCCGCACGAATAAAATACTCACCTGTTCTGTAATTGCCAGCAATAAAACCGGCTATTGCACTTACAAGATTCGGAACTTCTGCGGAAAAAAGTTTCGATTTTTTGCAAAATGTAAAAGCTTTTGCAACCTCTTCCATGGTTAAATTATTTTCTATTGCGATTTCAATTAAAGACATGCCCTTTGTACAACAATTTAAAAATGCATAAATACTTTCATCATATCCGGATTCTTTTGTCAAAAGTTCGTTCTGACCATGCTCAGACAAAGAAGGCTTATATACGTGAAACAAATCACCTTCTTCTACGTCCAAAAACTCGTTACTTAAATATTTTGTCAAATCATTAGACAAATTTAGAAAAATAGTTTGTTTAATCCACAAAGGATAAGAACACATTTTATCCATAAAATCGAAAAATATGCTTTTGCTCATAAAATTACCCTTCTTTTATATGATGTACTATAATGAATTATATCATAATATTAAAATAAGTTAACATTTGTAAAGGAAGCTTCAAATATGGGCATGGATGGTCTGTCAATTGCGAATACAGGTGTTATAAAAGAGCAAACATCGGCAGAATATGCAAATAAAGTCGAACAGGCTATCGCCTCCGATCCAAGAAATTCTGCTCAAGTTCAGGGGTTGACCGATAACCAAAGAGTACGTCAAAAAGAAGATGAAGACGGTTCAAACGGGCAAAACGGCAATCAAAATCAGCAGCAAGAATTTCAGGACGGACTTGTTGAAGAAGAACAACAAGAAGAAAATAATTTCAATATTGAAGAATTTGAAAACCCTGATAAAGAATTTTATGTTAAACTTAATGTAAATGATGATATAATAGAATTATATGATAGCTCATCTGACAGATTAATCGAAACGATATCCGGTTCAGAACTGGGAAGTTTAGTAAATAAACTTAATATGGCATCAGGCATATTCGTAAATAAGAAAGTATAGAATGTCTCCGATAAATCCGTATAACAAATACATAAAACAATACCAAACAAGTAATATTACAACCGCAACGCCGGAAAAATTAATGATATTACTTTTTGACGGTGCTATACAATTTTTACAAAAAGCAAAAACAGCAATTAACGAAAACAATTATAAAGAACGCTCTGTTAATATAGACGGCGCAAGAAAAATTATAAGAGAATTAATGAGAACAATTGACTTAGAAAATGGGAATGATGTTTCTAAACAATTGTTTAAGCTTTATAATAAAATGGCTATGAACCTCATCAAAGCGAATGTTCAAAGAAATTGCGACTTAATTGATCAAGTTATTGAAGATATGACAAATATAAGATGGGGATTTCAAAAGGCAATCGAAATTCAAAGCGGAGTTACTACTGTTGAAGATGTTCTAAAAGAACAGCAAAATATACAAGCTCCGGCAACAAATCCGGCTCCTCAACAAATCGAAGGAGAAAACAATGCAGGATGAGCAACAGTTTGAACAACTACTAATGCAATATCAACAACTTATTAATGGTGCGGAAGATATTGCGGTAATGATTGAAAACGAGAATTACGATAGTGCAATTACTCTGCTAAAATCTCGTGAACAATTGTTTATAAATTGCAGAAATATCAGAAGATATCTGGAACTTACTGATGTACAGAAACAACAAATTGACAAAATAACAGAAAAATTAAAAGATTTAGAATATCAAAATATAAAAAAATTAGAAAAAAGCATGGAGAGTGTTCAGCAGGAGTTAACAAAAACACAAAAATCGCAAAAGCTGAAAAATGCTTATAATTTATCCTCAAATTCTTTTGGGAATATGGTAAATATAGAAAATTAGTAAACTATAGCTAATTTAAACAATAGTTGTATTTTAACAGACATCCTACAAAATATGTCTACTGCTTGTTTTGCAAAAAATAATTATTCTAAACATTAGAAAAAATAGTACTTTTAGAGGAAAAAAAAGCTTGCATTCTTTTGTTAATGCGCTATAATAATTCTTGTAAAATTTAAGAAAGGAGTTTTATAATGAACAAAGAAGAATTAGTAGCAGAAATTTCAAAAAAAGCAAAAGTTACTCAAAAAGAAGCTAACGAAGTATTATCAGCTTTAATCGAAACAGTTGAAAAAACAGTTTCTAAAGGTAAAAAAGTAACTTTAGTAGGTTTCGGTACTTGGGAACCTCGCAAGAGAGCTGCTAGAAACGGCAGAAATCCTCAAACAGGTAAGGACATCAAAATCCCTGCTAAGACAGTTCCTGTATTCTCTGCTGGTAAGAAATTCAAAGAAGTTGTTAACGGCAAATAATTAATAACTGTTAGAGAATAATTTGCAAGCCTTGTTTCAAAAGAAACAAGGCTTGTTTTTATACGTTTATATTTAATACACCAAAATATATATTTTAGTGCAAAACAGTTCATGTCAGGTGGAACCTGACCTACAGAAAGTAAAACGTGAAATTTAATAATGGTTTATAAACTAAAACATAGAGGGGTTTGGGGCATTACGGAATGAGCAAACAATCTAGGTGAAGCAGTAACAAAGAGAGTGCTGTTTGAGGGACAGGCGGGTTGGTAAATGTCTGCTTGTACAAAACTCCAAATAAAAA
>CACYKP010000033.1 GCA_902775025.1 uncultured bacterium
GCAGGGTTTTCCTGTAAACGGATTTATTACCTGAAATGCTAATTTATGTCCGTCCGCGACAAGAATGTCCCCGACTTCAAGCAAGCTTGCATCACGTTTCATGTATGGTTCAACTTTATCCGATAGTGCTTTTTCTCCGTCACGAGCAAGAATCCATTTATCGTAATTATTATCCTTGAACCATTTTGCGTACCTTCTAAATGTGATATCCGCCGGAATAAAATTTTGCCCCTGCTCCTTTAATCTATATTTTGTTAATGCTATAGCCTTACCGATAGATAATCTGTTAGGATGCAAAAGCAATCCCATAAAGATTTTTATTTCTTCATCATTGAGAACTGTTCGGTATTCCCAAACAGTTGAATATTTATACTGCGGCAAAAGTTTCATATAATCTTCCGTTCCGTTTAACATAGCATACCAACGGTGCAAACTTCCGCGAGATATTTTTCCTAAAATTTCAAACAAGTGTGAATTTGATGTGTTATGTAATTTTACAAAATCATAATCGGCTTGAAGTTTATTTTGAGATTGCTTTCTAAATTCAAGCCACTTGTGAACCACATCAAGTCTTGCAAGTGCTATTTGTTTACATTTTTCGGGTGTGAAGTTTGTCATAAAAAGTTACCTCACACACATTCATCACTCACCTTTCGGAATAAATCAAGTCCCAAATCTCAATCTCAGAGACAAAAAGACACATATCAAAATGTAAGATAAATTATTTTTGCACTATTTTGCACTTATTTGCACTCGCTAAAATTCAAACACCACGCAAAATAGACCCTGATACAAGTTCAGGGTGACAGGTTTTCGGTGCAAAATAGTGCAAAAATTATGACAAAAGTGCAAGAATAGTCCGGTAAATCTCTACACTATAAACTTGCCTCTATTGCCCTAAAATTAGGCAAATCCACAATAAAACTCCAATCACAACTGTCCTGAAAACCTATACTCATCCTCACAATACTCTAATAAAAAAGCAGATAACAAAGATGCCATCTGCTTTTTTATGGGGCGAGTAGTGGGATTCGAACCCACGCATATCGGAACCACAATCCGAGGTCTTAACCGCTTGACGATACTCGCCATATAGTCAACAACTTAAGTATATCAAATCAAGCTTTAAAATCAAGTGATAAGTTTAGTGAGCCATAATCCCACTACCCATGGGAAATGGGATTCGAACTCATTAAATGACATACAGAAAAGACGAACATAAAATGTTCGTCTTTTGCTTATCTTATTGATAGTTCTTTACTAATTAATTCTTTGGAACATATAACCAATACCACGAGCTGTTAATATTAACTCAGGATTTGTTGGATCAGCTTCCAATTTTGAACGTAGTCTTGAAATGTGAACATCTACTACTCGGGTATCAATTCTGTGGTCAGCAGGATATGACCAAACATGCTGCAATATTTCATTTCTTGAATATGCTTGACCGGAATTATTTACCAATAATTCTAACAAGCTGAACTCCATTCCTGTTAGTCTGATACGTTCATTCTTTCTGAAAACTTGTCTTCTTGCTGTATCAATCTTTATTGCACCCGTTTGTATAATATTTTTGCTGTTTTTACCGCCTGAAGATGTACTCGCAGCACCTGAACCTGATGCCGGAATGATGACATCTTTGCTTATTGTTCTTCTTAATACAGCCTTAACACGAGCTTCTAATTCCTTAGGGCTGAAAGGTTTAATAACATAATCATCAGCGCCTAATTCTAAGCCTGTAATTCTTTCAGAAACATCACCTAATGCTGTTAATATAATAATAGGAATATCAGATGTTCTTCTAATTTCTCTTGTTACGCCATAGCCATCCATCTTAGGCATCATTACATCTAGTACAACCAAATCAGGATTTGTTTTATTAAATACTTCAACGGCTTCTTCGCCATCTTCTGCTGTAACTACATCATAACCAACCATCTTTAATCTTGTTTCCAAGATTCTTCTGATACTTGCTTCATCATCAGCCACTAATATTTTTTGTTTAGCTTCTGAATCCACTGCTTCTAATTCTTCATTTTCTGCCATGCTATCACCCTTTATTAATTACTTTTTCTTATTCTGATTAACAAAAATTTGTGTTTCTTAATATTTATACATATATCTTAATAGAATTTAAAGAAATTTGCAATAGGGTAAGGTAAATATATTTATCAAAACTTGGCAAATAAATTTAGAAAAATCCTATCCGGCCCTTCTCATTAAATCTGATAGTTTTACGTCTTTCTTTCTTAAAGACGGACCTTCCGGTTCTTTTGTTTTGTTATCTTCTTTAAACTGTGAAAGACCTACTTTCTGCGGCTCTTTCTCAAATATTAATATCTTATTCATTATTGTATCTAAAATACTCATATTGTTCTCCTATATAAAACATTTTATATTATTTAGGTATTTATTTATCATTCATTAAACCGATTTTTGTTTATTTTTTCATTATGCATCGTGGTAAAATAATTATTAATATGAATATTTATGATGATAATAATTCAAAAATAAACACTGATAATGATTTTGAAAAAGCATACAACTTATGCATTCGTGATTATTCACATTTAGAGCTTATTAATATGCTCATTAACGGTTCTATTGCGGAAAAACAGATTGCTGCATTAAAACTTGATTACATAAGTGATATTAATGATGTAAATGCCCTTTTAAATAATCTTACGGGATGTGATGGCAAAATCAGAGAAGCTGTTGCTTTTAAAATTAATTCTTTTTTATCTGATGATAAAGCCAAAGACTTGTTTGCTTTATATTCCGCAGAAGTATTTGCAAAAGCTACGATCGATATAAATGCCAATATTTGTAGAATGGTTGTGGATTCAGCTGTATTGCTTAAACAGTATAAAGATTTTTCCTGCAAATATACGCAAAATATATTGGTATTAGCTATGGAAGCTCTAACCGAATTGGATAAATTTGTATTTAAAGATAAAAAATATGTTATAAACAAACAGTTATTCAAACTCTATTGGTGCTTAGAAGCCTTAAATTACTTCTATGAATTTGTACCATCAGAAAGTTTAAAAATGATTATATTAAAATGCTCGAACCAAAGCGAATATACAATTCGTGAAAAGGCTGCATCATTAGTTAAAAATATTGAACTTGTACCTGATATAGAAAAAATACTTAAAAATGATGAAAATTATTATGTAAGACAAAGTTTACATCATCCAAGCTTGTTTTAAGAAATCCAGATGACCTTCCATCAAAAATTTGGCAAAATTTTGTGTATCTACCTGAGATGCTACTATTGACATTAAATCATCCGGTAATCTTGATATCATTTTGACAAGTGTTTCTTGCTCTAATGCAATCATTGAAGGTATCATATCATTTTTCATTAATGTATTTAGCATATTAATATACATCTCATTATCAAATAATTGTAAATATTTTTGTTCCTTCTTTGTTATTTGATATACAAGTTGTCGTTGAACATCAGGATCAATGCTTGACATAAAATCTTTAAACTTGTCTTCAGGTAAAGAAATAATTCCTTCAATCATTTCTTCAGGATTTTCTATTTTGCCATATGCCATACCTGTTATACCTTCCAAAAATTGCGACATTACTTCGTGGGGCATATTTTTAAATTCATTCGCTATAACATATTTATCTAATTCGTTTGATTGGAAAAATTCTGCTAAATTTTCTTCGGGAATAAGAGTGATTATTTGTTCAAAAGGAAATGCATCCAAAACTACATTGATTAGTTCTTCTATTTTAACTTCTTTCAGCATTTCTAATAGTTTGTCTTGTTTGAAAAAGTATAGTCCCATAACCAAGTCATCTTTTTCTAATAATGGTAAAACTTTTTCTCTTGTTAAAGTATCCATGCTTTGTAACAAAACAAACTTGTTTTCAACATTTGTCAGTTTAAATATTTTAATAAGTTTATCGCTGGAGCTAAACATTTCTCTTGCATAGTTAACGGCTTGAGAATTTCCCTGTGCAGCTTCCGCTTCAATAATCTCGTCAATAGTTTTTAGCCCGTAATCTTGCACCATACGAGAAGATGAGATATGCAATCTCTCCGCGAATAAAATCATATTGGCATCTATTACTATTGACATATTTCTCCTTGGGGTAATCTCTCTTATATATATAAAGTATATTCTCTTTCAATAATTGCCTTAATATTAAGAATTGTAACAATGAATTTTATGTGCTATAATAATAATGTATGAAAAGGCTTATTCTCATTATAACATTATTTACTCTGCTTTTAAACTGTGCATATGCTTCAGCTGTTAAAACTGTTACAAAAGATTACAAAGTTGTAACTGCTGATAAATTTACTATGACAGCAAAGTTAGAGTATCCAAAAATAAAGGGTGTTTCAAATTATAAAACAGTGGTACTTTTACATTCCCTCGGATATAATTCCGAGTGGTGGGGAACTTTGCCACAAGAGCTTTTAGATAAAGGATATGCTGTTCTTTCAATAGATTTAAGAGGACATGGTAATAGTGTATATAATTCTAAACTTGTCAGAATATCTTGGACAAGTATGAAGAATAATGCATATAAAAAATATCCTAGTGATGTTATTAAAGTACTTGATTATGTAAAAAATGAAAATAAACGTACGTTTTTTAATGATTGGGCAATTGTTGGTTCTGATCTGGGCGCTGTAACTGCAATACATGTCGTAAATAAAATTCAATACAAGCCTAAAACGGTTGTTATGTTATCACCTCTTGTTGAAGCTAAGGGTATATATGCTCCTGTAAAACTTGCAGAGATTAGTAATATTGACTTTCTTTCGATATCCGGAAAAACTGATGTTGGAAGCTATAGAGCAAATGAGTACCTTAAAAAATTCGCTCAATCAACTTATGCTGAATACACATCAGAATCTAAGTCAACGGGCATGTTAATGTTTAAAAACGATGAAACATTAGCAAAAGTTATTACCGGTTGGATATCCCAATATCTGAATTAAATTACGGTTTTATTATCATAAAAGACTTTAGCGCTCTGCCGGTATCACCAGAACTTTGTGTTGAGGTAACGTTTATTTTTTTATAATTTAAAGAAGTCGAGCTTCCTCCGTCAAAAGCCATTGCAGTATCTAATCCATATTTTTGGCATAATTCTCTTGCTTCAAAAATATCTATTGGATGATCATTTGTTACAATAAAGATATGCGCTTCTTGCTTGTCTTGATCAAGGTTCTTTATGCCGATTAGCGTTCTTGCTGTTTTATGAAGAACAGAAGCTGACTCTCTTATAACATTGCCTTCACTATCTTTAACAACAAAAAACTCTTCTTCAAGTCTTAACTCCGGTAATAACTGCGGTCCTCCTTGTGCAGAAGTTACTATAGAACACAAAAAGTCAACATTAGCATTGTGTGATGCAATTTCATATTTAAGCTTACTGTCGCAATCAAGGATTCTAAATTCAGTTCTATTTAATATTTTTTGCATATTTTGCCTAAGTATAGGATTTGTCATCATGCTTTCGTTAAATAAAGGATCTTCAACTGTTTGCGAATCATTTACTATGTAAGATATTGTTTTTTGATTTTTAGGATCAAAGAATCCTGTATTAATAGTCAGTATAGAACCTGAATTTAGGTGCGCTTCTTTATTTGTTATTAAATTTTGCGATGATATAAATTTAATTTGTTTTTTAATTTTGTTTCCGGATAAAACAAAATGGTAAATACCATCATTATATTCCATATCAATTGAAGATGCATTGACATTAACAGGAGCAATAAATAAGCAGATAATTAATAAAATACTAAATAAAATTTTTTTCATACTATAAATCCTTTGACTTGTAAAACATTATTATGGCGCACAAAAATGCTATAGGAGGAAGGGAAGCTGTTAAAAACGGCGGTAATACTCCTTTTTCTGCAAGCAAGTCAAAAAACGGCAGCGTAATGTAATAAATAAATATACAACCAATAGCAATTGTAAAACCTATAAGTCTTTGTTCTCTCGGCTTGCTAAATCCCAGTAAACAGCCCATTACTGCTAATAATACACATACGAAAGGATGAAAATATCTTTGAAAATATTTATTTAGCATCAGACGATAATCTTCATCCAAATTTTCTCTTTTTAATAATTCTACATAATGTTTTAAATCTTTATTGTTTATGTCTCTGTCACGTTTTGTAGAATTTATCATAATTGTGTATGCATCTTCGGCTTCGTGTCCGTTTAGTATATTTATTGAATCTATTTTATCAATATTTTGGAATATGCCATTTGCATCGATTTTATATGCAGTTACGTCATCAAGTTTCCAACAAGGCTGCCCTTTTTCATCAATACTGTATTTTCCGGTTGCACCTACTTGTATATTTGATATAGCATGAAGATCATTATAAACTTCTTTCGAAAAATTCATTATAATGACATCCCGCATTATTCCCTCGTGAAATTTTGATACAATTACTGCCTGAGCAGGATGATTATTTTCATCTTTTTTAGTATATATATATTGAGTAAGCGTTTGTCCGCCTTTTATTTCTTGAAGTTTTTTACAAGAGTATGGTATTAATTTATCATATGTTACAAAGCAAATATATGTTGTAACCAAACTCAAAACCAATAGTGGTGCCAGTATTCTAGAAAATGACATACCAACTGCCCTAAAAATTGTAAGTTCAGAATCTTTACTTAGTTTATCAAATGTAAATAATGAACCAAGTAAGAGCCCAACGGGAAATGCTTTTCCCAGAATTTTTGGCAGTTCATAAATCAGAACCATAATGCCCGTTTGAACGGTATATTGACCTTCTAAAATCTTTTGTATTGTATTTAAAAGCATTTCAGGAGCAATCCATACGATAGTAAAAAGAAGAATTGCGACTATTGTTGTCATCAATACTTGAGAAAAAATATATCTGTCGTATACAGTAAAGAATTTTTTCATATTACAGTTTAAAATCCTTTCCCAAATAAAATTCTTTTGCTACGGGATCATTTGCAACATCTTCACTTTTGCCTTGAATCTTTATTTTACCGTCAAATATAACATAAGCTCTGTCTGTAATTGATAATGTGGCTTTCGGATTGTGGTCTGTAATAAGTACTCCCAAGCCTTTTTCTTCGGATATTTTTCTTATGTTATCTTTGATATCACCAATTGCAATCGGGTCAATTCCTGCAAATGGCTCATCAAGCAACATAAAATCAGGACTTGCTGCTAGAGCTCTTGCAATCTCTACACGTCTTCTTTCTCCCCCCGAAAGTGCAACCGCAGGTGATTTTCTAAGTCTTTCTACTCCAAATTCATTAAGTAATTCTTCAAGTTTGGCTTTTTTCTCATTCACAGTGAGTTTTTCATTCATTTCTAGTACTAATTGAATGTTGTCTTCAACTGTCAACTTTCTGAAAATTGAATTTTCTTGAGGCAAGTACCCTATGCCAGCTTTTGCTCTCAGGTTCATTGGCCATGCTGTAATATCTTTACCATCAATATAGATATTACCTTTATTTGGTTTAACAAGTCCGACAATCATATAAAAGGTAGTTGTTTTTCCTGCACCGTTAGGACCCAATAAACATACAACTTCTCCTTTGTCCATATAAAAAGAAATATCGTTTACAACGCTTCTGTCTCCATATATTTTAATTAAATTTTTTGCCTCAATTCTCATTTAAAATCCCCATATACACTTTATTTAAACATAATACTACAAAATGTATTGATAATAAATTGTAAACTTTTGTAACAAATTATTTTAAAATCAGTCAATTTCCGTAACACAAATTACTTTATATATGTGTAAGGTTAAATTAGGTTAATTTTCAAATTAATTGTAGGAGGTCATATGACTATAGGAATATCAGCATTAGGAAGTTACGGCGGATTAGGTAATGCAGGAATGTATGGTTCATATTACGATCCCTCAATGGCAATGATGAATGGTTACGGAAGCTACGGAATGAGCAATCCGATGCTAATGAACGGTATGGGGATGATGGGAATGTATAATCCTGCATTCATGGCTCAACAAACTGAGATGATGAAGCAAATGTACAGTGCTCAAAATGAGATTCAAAAAATGAATCTTCAACAACAAACCGATATGCATAAAGCACAAGAGTTGGCTCAAGTTCAGAATATAGAAGCCCATAACGAAGCATTTTTTAAGACAATTATTGCAGATGGTGATTTTAAAGATTTCATAAGAGAAATTTATACTGCAATAAGAGAAGGGAAAATGGATTATGTTTCTCAAAAATATTTTGAATTAAGGCAAGCAATTTTAAATAAATATGGTAGTAATTTTATTAATTCACCTGGGACATTAAATGATGAGGCTAATCTAAATCAAGTTATATCAGTATTGTATAGTGAATATGGCGCAGGTTTTAGCGGTGATGGTATTAAACCTGACTTACGAACAGATATATTAAAATACGGTGAAAATGCTTTCCAACACGGATTTAATACTTCGTTTATGGGCAATTCGGATCATACAAAATCTACGGCAGAAGAAACGTTATATAAAATTTACGGAACTCCGGTAGAAGATAAAGGCAGTAAAGCGAAATCTCATTGGTTAGGTGAAAAAGCAGGTAATATAACGGAAATTGCAGTAGCAGGCGGTCTAGGTGCTGCAGCCGGGACCGGTTTATGGAGTTTCGGTAAGTTATTAATGCCAAAAATCTTTTCAAAAGTCGGCGGAAGGTTTGGTAATTGTCTTAAATTAGGTGCAGCAGCATTTGCAATCGGAGATGTGCTTTGGCAATTTACAAGATAAATCTCTTTTCCTCAAAGGCACAATATAAAAGGCGGTTTTTACCGCCTTTTTTGTTACAAATTTTTACAATAATAATTTATTTATGAATAACCACTCGACATTTATTTATGTTTTAAGTATTATTAGGTGTATATAGCCGAAATATAGTAAAAAGGAGAAAATTAATATGCAAGTAATATTAAAAAAAGAAGTTCAAAATATTGGTGAAGCAGGTGATTTAGTGAATGTAAAAGACGGTTATGCAAGAAATTACCTTATTCCTAAAAATTATGCCGAAGCAGCTACAGAAGGTGCTTTAAAAAACAGAGAACAAAACTTGGCAAGACTTCAGGCTAAGCAAGAAAAATTACATCAAGAAGCTTTAGCTAAAGCAGAATTAATTGAAAAATTAGGTTCAATTGAATTATCAGCAAAAGCAGGGGAGAGCGGAAAATTATTTGGTACTATTACAACTAAAAAACTTTGTGAAGAATTAAAAGAAAAAGCAAATATTGAAGTTGATAGAAAGACAGTTTCATTAAATTCACCTATTAATAAAATTGGTGAATATACAATGCTTATTAAATTAACATCAAAAGTAAAAACAGAATTAAAGGTTGTAGTTTCAGCGTCAGAAGTTGTTAAAGAATCTATTGAAGAGACAGCAGAAGAAGCAGCTGAAGCATAATTTACAAATATATGTTATAATTAAAATAAGATGGCGTGCGGTCTCTTGCACGCCTTTTAAATACAAAATCTGGAGAGTTTATGAAGCTTAATTTTAGAAATTTACCATACGGAAGTTTGCCTTATGATAGTGTTCAATTATGCAAACAAATGATGCTAAGGTTGTATGAAGGAATTCCTTATCTTGCGGAATTACCTTTAGTTGATAAAAACGATAATATAAAAACAAGAACTTTTGATAATATTCCATGTGTTATGTTAAAGGAAGGTAAGTTCTTACTTCCGGATTGTACAAATGATAAATTTATAACGACTTTATCAAAAATGGAAAATGCTTGTAATTCTGAAAATACTTCCGATTTTGAACCTTATGGTACAAATGATACCCCGTATTCTGCATTATATTATGAGATGATACGAAGATTAAAACCGCAATATACAGTAATTAATCTGCTTGGTCCATTCTCTTTTGCAAATATGGTTTTCAATAAACATGCCTCTGTATTATTAACTGACAGAGCATATAGAAAATTTATAATTCAAGCTATAACAGTTAAAGCTCTTTGGTTCGTATCCAAAATAAAAGAGGCATCTCCTGAAACTAAACCTATTATTTTGTTTGAGGAAGACTTATTGTTTAAATTCGGAACTTTAAAAAGAGCAAGTGAAGAAATCAATAAAGAAACTGTAGTTACGCTGTTCTCTAAAATATTTTCAAAAATTAAAAAAGCCGGAGCTATAGTAGGTGTACAATCTTTTGAGAAATGTAATTGGCAGCTTGTATTTGAATCAGGGAACGTAGATTTAATATCATTTGATGCATATAATAATCCAAATAATTTGCATATAATTGCTGATAGTGTTAATAATTTCTTGACAAAAGGCGGCTATATAAATTGGGCAATTGTTCCTGTAAATAATGAAATAGCTATAAAAGGTTTAAATTTTGATAATGCCTACAATCGTCTTATTAATGCAATGGAAGCTTTAATCTCTCAAGGTGTATCTGCGGATTTAGTTTATCGACAAGCAACAATTTCCGTACAAGGAAATATGGACAAGCTTCCTATTCTATTTGCGGAAAAAGCTCTTATGTTAACCGATCAAATAAGCAAAAGGGTTCCATATAGTTCTGTTTCTAATTAGAAGAAATTTTATCCTCTTTTTCAGAAATAGCATTTGAATCAACGTATATTGTATTTCTTATGAATGCATGTGCTATTAATAGTAAATATGGATTCATTTCATTTGTTGCTGATAAGTTTACTTTTGCTTCCTGTTTTGCCGCTTTTTCTTTATTTTTGGGTTCTACAGCTTCTACATCTATCGTCATGGACATTGAATGTGATGAACCTTCTTCCATTAGACTTTTTTGTAACAATGTTTTTGGAAAATCTTCCGAACATAATATATATATATCAACAGAATTTGATGTTGTTAAAGTAAATACACCTTTAACATTTCCATAGTTTACGGTTTGTATAAGTACGGTTAGTTTTGAATTATTAGATTCGTTTTCTCCCTTTTCTGTTTCTACTTCTAGGTCAAATCCTACCCCTTCATTAAGCGGCAGCCATGGCAGATAAAGGAGCATTAAACTTTTTAGAGTTTGTGCAGGATTCCCTGATTCTGCCATAGATACGCATGAATTTATTATTTTTAAAGTTTCATTAATTTGTTCGTTTGTCATTCCGTGTTTGGATGCAGAAGCCATTGCAATTATAAGTCCTGTAACTGCTTGTTTACTGTTTTTTAAGATTAATTCTGACACCATATGCAGGTTTATCATCCCACTAAATAATAGAGCAGTTGCATCTTTTGCTTGTGCAGCTGTTTGCTGAATTGTCTGCTGAAGCTGTTGTTGTATTTTATCAGGAGTTAAATCTTCTGTCTCATTAAATATTTGTGCTAGTGCCTTTTGACTTTTTACTAAATCTTCATTAAGGTTATTTAATACTAATGTGTTGGTATTTATTGGCATTTTACTTTGTGCAAGTTTTAAAATCTCGCCTAAAGTTTGAGGAAGACCAAGCAAGTTTTTTACATAAATTGATCTATCCATACTTGCAAGTTGGTTCATTTGCAGTTGGTTATTAAGAATTAAATTATTTATTGGACTTTGTTGAATATTTTTTTGTCCGGTTTGTGCAAAAGCAGAGTTAAAGTTGTTTTGTCCTTGATTTATGCCTTCTTGTTTAATTCTTTTTAGAAATAATTCGGGGTTTGTTAAACCTGCAAGTATTTTACCAACATTAAATCCATCCATAGTTTAATTATAACAATTTTCGGGGGTAAATCAATAGGGGTAAAGTCATTGAAAGATTTAGGCTTACAATAAGACCAAATGTAAATTTTTATAAAAACTATGTACAAATATTTATATAAATGTTATATAATATTATTGATATGTATATCGTAAAGAACTTAAAGGATTATCAACTATCTCATAAGCAAAGGATTTTTGCAGGATATTTGAAGGACAATATTGATTCGTTTGTTTGTTATGAAAAGATAACAAACCGTAGTGCTATGCGTAAATATTTTGCTCCGCAAAATGATTTTATAGAATACTGTACTGCTGTAGGTGAACCTGCGGAAATGCTTAACAGAGCTTTTGCAAGCTAAATTATATTATTTATTGCATAAATTAATAAAAAGTATATCTTGTTTTAAGTCTTGTAACAATTTTAAAAAATTTGTTTTAAAAAAGGCAATTTCTTCTGTGAAATTTTCTTTATATATATGTAAGACGTAAGACAAAATAAAGATAACAAGTTAAGACAAAAATAGTTGTTAAAACTTTAAAGAAAGAATTCTTATACTCTCTCTTAATAATATCCTCGTGTTTATTTAATGTTGCTGATTTATCCTTCAGCAACTTTTTATTTGTAATCATAATACTTTAAACTTGTATTTATTATATTTTTAAATTAAACTTGAAATGCTTGAATAAACTATCACATTGAGGAGTATGAAAATGTATAATGTTGCAATTATCGGTGCAGGACCAGCTGGAATATTTTCAGCTTTAGAGATTGTAAAGTTAAAGCCTGATTGGAAAGTGATTCTTATAGAAAAAGGACAAAAAATTGAAAAGAGAAAATGTCCGATTAGAGAAGGTTCCCCAAAATGCGTTAATTGTAAACGCTGCGGACTCCTTTGCGGTTGGGGCGGCGCAGGAGCTTTTTCTGACGGAAAACTTACTCTTACTCCTGATGTGGGCGGGCATCTTGTGGATTATATGCCAAGAGAAAAAGTTGAACAATTAATAAAGTATGCTGATGACATGTACCTTGAGCATGGCGCTACAGATGAAGTGTTCGGTACTGATATGGAAACTTTCAGAGAAATTGAACGTCAAGCAGTCTTAGCTGAGCTTAAACTTGTTCATTCTCCTGTAAGACACTTAGGTACAGAACGAAGCTTAGATGTATTAAAGCACATGCAGGATTTCTTAGACGAAAGAATTACAATTTTGAACAACGTTAGAGCAGAAAGCCTTATTGTAGAATGTGAACAAGTAAAAGGAATTGTACTTGATAACGGGGACACTATAAAAGCAGAATATACGATTATTGCTCCTGGTAGAGAAGGTGCTGATTGGCTTACTCACGAATTTGCAAAGAATAAAATCGGTATGGTTAATAATGCAGTTGATGTAGGTGTTCGTGTTGAACTTCCTGCACCTGTTTTTGCACCGTTAACAGATAAATTATATGAATCAAAACTTGTTTATCATTCACCAACATTTGGTGATGAAGTTCGTACCTTCTGCATGAATCCGAATGGTGAAGTCGTACAAGAAAATTATAACGGTATAGCAACAGTAAACGGTCATAGTTATGCAAATATTAAAACTAATAATACAAACTTTGCACTTCTTGTGAGTAAAAAATTCACGGAACCTTTTAAAGAACCTATTGCATACGGTAGTTTAGCTAATATGCTAGCAGGCGGTATTCTTGTTCAAAGATTTGGTGATTTATTGGAAGGCAGACGTTCTACTCCTGATAGAATTAAATCAAGTATAATAACTCCGACATTGACTTGTGCAACTCCGGGGGATTTGAGTCTTGTAATACCTTATCGTCAGATGAAAAGTATTATAGAGATGCTTTTTGCGCTTGATAAAATTGCACCCGGAACTGCATCAAGATATACGCTATTGTATGGTATAGAAGTTAAATTCTATTCTGCCAGAGTAAAATTAACAAATGAGCTTGAAACAGAAGGAGTCAAAAACTTGTTTACAATTGGCGACGGTGCAGGTGTAACAAGAGGACTTATACAAGCTTCCGCTTCAGGCGTATATGTCGCTCAAACAATTTGTGCTAGAGGGTAGAGTACATATAATATGAGAAAGAAAAACGGCGGTGCAATAAATATTGCACCGCCGTTTTTTTAATAAAATTATTTTCCATTCCTTAATTTTTCGACAAACCTTGCAAGTCTGGTCATTGCTTCTTTTAGGTTTTCAATAGAATAAGCGTAGGATATTCTTAAAAATCCTTCTCCGCTATCACCAAATGCACTTCCGGGGACTGCAGCAACCTTTTCTTCTTCTAAAAAGCGAGTTGCAAATTCTTCTGACGTCATTCCGAATTCTTTTATACAAGGGAATACATAGAACGCCCCGAATGGTTCAAAACAGGGTAAATTCATTTCTTTAAATGCATTCATTAAAAATCTTCTGCGTTGGTTGTATGCTCCTCGCATCATTCTTACATCATCATCGCCGTTTTTGAGTGCTTCTACTGCTGCATATTGGCTTGTTGTAGGTGCACACATTATTGCAAATTGATGAATTTTTGTCATTTGTTTAATAATCTCACTTGGTCCGCAAGCGTACCCGAGTCGCCAGCCTGTCATAGCATAAGCTTTAGAAAACCCGTTTATAAGAATTGTGCGTTCTTTCATTCCCTCTATTGAGGCTATTGATAAATGTTTCCCTTTGTATGTGAGAGCTGAATATATTTCATCTGACATTACATAAATGTCTTTTTCTATACATATTTTTGCAATTTTTTCCAAATCTTCTTTTTCCATAATTGCACCTGTTGGGTTGTTTGGAAAAGGAAGAATAAGAACCTTAGTCTTTTCTGTTATTGCGTTTAATAACTCACCAGAAGTTAGTCTAAAATCGTTTTCAGCTTTTAGGTCAATAATAACAGGTTTTGCACCGGCTAAAAGTGTACAAGGATAATATGAAACATAAGCTGGCTGAGGAATTATAACTTCATCACCTTGATTAATCATAGCTCTAAGCCCTATATCAATAGCTTCCGAACCTCCAACGGTAACAAGAACTTCTGAGAGAGGATTATATTCAATATTCTGTGTACGTTTTAAATAATTACATATTTCTTCTCTAAGCTCTTTTAAACCTGCATTTGAAGTATAAAATGTTTTACCCTGTTCTAAAGCATAAATACCTTCATCTCTTATATGCCATGGAGTGTCAAAATCAGGTTCGCCTACTCCAAGAGATATAACATCCTCCATTTCTGAAACCAAATCAAAAAACTTTCTGATTCCTGAAGGTTTAAGGCTTAAAACTGTTTCATTTAGAGGTACGTTCAAGAGATTACCTCTCTTTCGTCTTTTATGTGTTCATCAATAATTGTACCGTGATCTTTGTATTTTTTTAGGATGAAATGCGTACCTGTACTAATTATGCTATCAAGCGTTGATAATTTTTCCGAAACAAACATTGCAATATCTTTTAATGATTTTTCTTCCAATATAACAAGCAAATCAAATCCGCCTGACATTAAATAAACATCTCGAACCTCAGGGTAGTTATAAATTCTTGCGGCAATTCTGTCAAATCCTTTACCTCTTTGAGGTGTAACTTTTACTTCAATAAGAGCTGTAACTTTTTCTATTGAAGTTTTTTCCCAATTTATAAGCGTATGATACCCGCAAATAACTCTTTCTTCTTCAAGCTTTTGAAGCTCGTTAACAATATCTATTTCTTCTTTTCCTAATCGTATTGCAAGCTCCTTTAAATCTATTCTGCTATTTTTTTCAATTATTGATAAAAGTTCTTCTCTCATAAATAATCCTTTGCTATCTGATAAAATTAGTTTTTATTTGTTCTTCTTTCTCCGGTTTTGTTATCCCCATTTTTCTTCCTGCATCAAGACATTGGAGAAGCCAAGCCATGTTTCTCCCTAAATTCCTCATAACTTGAAGTCCTTCTAGGTCTTGACGAGCTTCCTCCATCATATTCCCGTGGAGGTTGTTCCAATATGTTGAAGAAACAATTGGCATGTTACTTATAGTGAAATATTTATTCAATACATCAAAGCTTGCTGTTGTTCCTGAACGCCTTGCCACGGCGACTGCTGCAGCCGGCTTATATTCAAATGCAGATTTTCCTGAATAAAAGGCTCTGTCTAAGAAGGACAAAATTCTTCCGGAAGGATGAGCATAGTAAACGGGGGTTCCGAATACAAAAGCATCTGCGGTTTTAGCTTTCTCTACAAATTCATTTACTATATCATCATATACACACTTCCCGATTTTTTTGCATGCCTGACAACCAGTACAATCTCTTAACTCAGGATTGCCAAGTTGAAAGATTTCAGAATCAATATTTTCGCTTTTTAAAACTCTTGCAATCTCATCAAGTGCGGTAAAAGTTGTTCCATTTCTGTGTGAACTTCCATTTAACAATAATACTTTCATTGTATCCCTCTATCTATTAAAATAGAATTAAATTCTACGCTAAAATTTATATTATAAATAGCCGATAGTGGGACTTGAACCCGCGACCTACTCATTACGAATGAGTTGCTCTACCAACTGAGCTATATCGGCATACAATATAAAAATACCATAAAATATGCATAGTGTAAAATCTTTAATAACTTTACATTAAAATTATTTTCATGGTAAAATATTGGTGTAAGGGTATGTATAGCTTATTATACAGATGATTTTATTAAAATAAAAGGGATAGAGGAGAAAGATTTTGAGTCAGCAAAATATATTTTCAGACGGCAAGATAGTACCTGTAAACATAAGAGACGAAATGAAAAAATGCTACATAGATTATGCTATGTCAGTTATAGTAGGTCGTGCTTTACCGGATGTCAGAGATGGTCTAAAGCCTGTTCACAGACGCATTTTATATGCTATGAATGAGCTTGGCATGACACCGGATAAACCGTTTAAAAAGTGTGCAAGAATTGTTGGTGAAGTTTTAGGTAAATATCACCCGCATGGTGATAGTTCAGTATATGAAGCTCTTGTTCGTTTGGCTCAGGATTTTAACACACGTTATCTATGTGTAGACGGTCATGGTAACTTCGGTTCTGTAGACGGCGATGGCGCTGCAGCAATGCGTTATACAGAAGCTCGTATGCACAAAATCACAACTTCTATGCTTGCTGATATAGATTGTGAAACCGTTGATTTTGAACCAAACTTTGACGGTTCATTAGAAGAACCATCAGTTCTTCCTGTCAGACTTCCAATGTTATTATTGAACGGTTCTTCAGGTATTGCTGTTGGTATGGCAACAAACGTTCCACCACACAACTTAAGAGAAGTTGTTGACGGAACGATTGCTCTTATTGATAATCCAAATATTACAATAGAAGGATTAATGGAACATATTAAAGGTCCTGATTTTCCTACTGCAGCAACTATTGTGGGCTTAAATGACATTAAACAAGCTTATGAGACAGGACGCGGTTCAATTAAAATGTCTGCTGTTGCTACAATAGAAGAAATTCCAGGAGGAGCTGGCAGGCAGTCAAGGACTGCAATTATAGTTACGGAAATTCCTTATCAGGTTAACAAAGCTATGCTTATTCAGAAAATTGCAGATCTTGTTAAAGAAAATAGGATAAGCGGTATCTCTGACCTTCGTGATGAATCAGACAGAGAAGGTATGAGAATTGTAATTGAACTTAAGCGTGATGCTAAGCCGGAAGTTGTTAAAAACAACTTGTTCAAATATACACAATTGTGTACAACATTCGGGTACAATATGGTTACATTGTGTGGCAAACAACCGAGATTACTTAACCTATATGAAGTTCTTAATGAATTTGTTGAACATAGGGTAGAAATCGTAACAAGAAGAACTATTTTCTACTTAAAGAAAGCAAAAATCAGAGCTCATATTTTAGCAGGTTTATTGATTGCTTTAGGTTCATTAGATGATGTTATTGAGCTAATTAAAAAATCAAAAACTACTGATGATGCAAGAGTTGGTTTAATGAGCAGATATGGTTTAGATGTAGACCAAGCTAATGCCATCTTAGAAATGCAATTAAGACGTTTGACAGGATTAGAACAAGATAAGATTAAGACTGAGTATGATGAATTATTAAAGAAAATTACTGAATACGAAGAAATTCTTGCAGACCGTCAAAAAGTCTTGAATATAATTAAGGGTGAACTTCTTGAAGATAAAGAAAAATATGGTGATGACAGAAGAACTCAAATAGTTCCTGAACAAGGTGAAGTTACTATTGAAGATTTGACTCCGAATACTCCTATGGCAGTATTTATTACTCATCAAGGGTATTTAAAGAGAATTTCACTTGATACATTTGAACGTCAAAACCGTGCAACCAGAGGAAAAGCCGGAATAAAGACTAAAGAAGACGATGATATTCAACACTTCTTTACTGCAATGATGCACGACAAAGTATTGTTCTTCTCTTCTAAAGGTATAGTTTATAGCTTGAATGTTTATGATTTCCCTGAAGGCGGACGTCAATCTAAAGGACTTCCGATAGTTAATGTTCTTCCAATAGAACAAGGAGAGCAAATTACTGCAGTTGTTCCTGTAAGTAACTTCTCTCATGACTTGAATTTAATAATGTTAACACAAAAAGGTTACATCAAGAGAATTGAACTTGATAATTTCGCAAACATCAGAAGAAGCGGTATTATTGCAATATCACTCGAAGAAAATGACAGATTAAATTGGGTTAAACTAGCTAAAGGCAATGATGAAATAATAATCGGTACGTCCTGTGGTATGGCTATAAGATTCCCGATTGAAGATTTAAGACCTTTAGGCAGAAGTGCAAGGGGTGTAACTTCTATGAAGCTTCGTTCTGCTGATACAATTATCGGCTGCGATATTGTTCCGAGAGATTATGATGCAGACTTGTTGGTTGTAACATCAGATGGGTTTGGTAAACGTACTAAATTATCTGAATTCAGAACACAAAACAGAGGCGGAATTGGTTTGATTGCAACTAAGTTTAAATCAACTTCATCAAGGCTTGTTGCTCTGACAATTGTTGAAGAAAAAGATGAGATTATGCTTGTTACAGCAAATGGTATTGTTACTCGTATAAAAGCCGGTGATATATCTTGTCAGGGCAGACCTGCAACTGGTGTAAGAGCGCAAAATCTTGTTGATAATGATACGGTTGTATCAGTAAACAAAATAGTTAATACAGATGATGACGATGAAGAGTCATCTTCATCTGCCGGTTGCACCGCAGAGGAAATGTCTGCAGGTGAACAAACATCTTTGATATCCGATACAGATGATGAAAAATAATAAATAAAATATCATAAATAAAAAAGCTGAACTTTTAGTTCAGCTTTTTCTTTATGTTTGTGAAAACTTCTAATCAGCTAACCTGCTCTCATAAATTTAGTTTTTGGCGGAATAGCAGCTGAGTTAAATTCCAAATCCAAATTAGGTATATCAAATTCCTCCATTTTTTTACTAAATATGTTATAGTAAAGATTTGAAGATTTTGTATATGTCATTGGGTGTTGATTAATGTTCGTACCGATGTTTGAATTGTTTATCATATTTTTCCTCAGTATTTCTTATTTTCTTTATCGGCATAAATTAATAAAACTTTAGCATTTTTTATAAAATCGATACAAAACTTTACAATTTCTGCAGATTTATATTATTGCAAACTCAAACCCGTCCTTGGGGTATAAGGACGGGTAGTTTTTTCTTTTCTTTTTTTTGCAGGTGTAGTGTTATGTTTCTAAAGTTTTGATAATGTATAATTTTTTCTTACAACCAGAGTATGTGATAATGGAATTCCGCCTTGTACTGCAGGTTTATTTACAACTTGCCCGCTTACATACATTACTGTTGAACCGCCGCCATCAAGGTTCATTGCATTAGTGCACCCAAGCTCTTTCATCAATCTTGCAAGTTCATTAAGGGTTAATCCGATGGAAGCCCCCTCTCTACCGTCTGCTGTTATCAAGATTAAGTGGTTGTTTTTTGTGTATCCTATTGCAGTTCTGGGATTTCTGCCACCTACAGAACCAAGCTTTTCTTCTGTCATATCAACAAATACTTCTCCATCTTTAACTAAATACGGACCGCCGCTTAGAATGTGGTTAACACCTTCCCAGTCCGGGCTCATCTTTACATCTAATTTGAATTTTTTTGCATTTAAAATTGGTTTAATTTTGCTTTCAGGTCCTGATATAACGAATCCGTTATCAGGGATTTCACAAGCTTCATAAGAAGTTTTAACAAGTTTTCCGTCTTTTATTACTGCTTGTATGCCATATTTAGGAGTTGCAGGAGAAACTTTTCCCCAATCTCCTGTAAATACGAGAACATGAGTCGAGAGCATTCTGGGTTGATTAATGTTATCAATTTTAATCCCTCCTTTGTTTGTTTTTACTTCTGCATTTAGTTGTATCCTTGCCATTCCATAACCTTCATCAAAAAATCCAATGGCAACTCTGTCATATATAGGACCTGTGTACATCTTTTTATTTATCATTAAAGTTCCAAGTGGTGTTCCTGTCTGCGGCTTGAAGTATCCGCCGTTTATTGCTACTATTGCATTTTCTCTGTTAGCAATTTTAGATATTTTTGTTCTTGCGGCTAATTTCTCTGATGCAGTTGCAGGTTCAATAATTAGTTCATCGTTAACATTTTTTGAAACTTCTATAATATTTATTCTTACAGGTCTGTTATTGTAATATTTAGTCATTCTGACATGTTTAATACCTTTATCTACTTCTACAATTTTAGAATTTTTATATTTTACATTTATTTCTTTATTAAATAATTCTTCTTGCTGAATCTGCTTTTCTTTTATGTAATTTAGAGTTGGTGATATACCTGTTAAGCCTCCGATATCCTTTGCGTGAATATTTGCATTTTGAGATAATAGAAGGCAAAGAGCAATACCTATTCCTGCGATACTTGTCGCCATTTTTTCTGTTTGGGGTCTTTGTAATACAAGCGTATCCATTTTTCTCACCGTGAATTATAGTGACGGATACCTTTTTGTTTAGAGAGTGGTGTGGGGCTAGTTAACACTCTGAGGGTAAATATAACAGTGTTTGTTGGTTTTTAAGCTCACCTCGCCTGTTTTAGGGTAAATGTAAATAGGGAGCAATTTCGGTTTGTGTAACCCTATTTATATTCGACTATTTACCTCTAATTTTATTATAACATACACTTAATATTTTTGCAAGCCTTTAATAGTAGTACTTTAAGATGTATTTATAAATGGTTTAAAATACACTTAATATCAAAATTTATTTTTGGTATTATAAATATATGAGTTTAATTTCACTTTTAAGAAAATCTAATAATAAATCACTTTTTACGACGCCCAGTCATGGTGGAAATTTGTGTATATTACATAAATTCTATCAGTGGTATAAAAATGATATATCTGAAGTTGATGCATTTGATCCGCAAGTTGAATTAAAAAATTCCGAACAAAAAGTAAGTTTAATATATAAGACTAGATCGACTCATTTTTTAACTAATGGCTCAACTAGCGGTATAATTGCATCTGTTTTAACTTGCTGCGGAATAGGTGATAATATTTTAGTTTGGTCCAAATCTCATCCCTGTCATAAAAATGCAGCTTTATTAGCAGGTGCAAATATTATAGAATATGATTTACCATATAATGAAGCTTGGGGCATTTATGAACAACTTGAACCAAATATTGTAGAACTGATAATAAAAAAATATTCCGCAAGAGCCATTATTATAACATCTCCTAGTTATGAAGGAATTGTCGCTGATGTACCTTTAATATCCAAAATTTGTAAGGATAATAATGTATATCTGATTGTCGATGAGGCCCATGGTGCTTTGTATCCGTTTTCTGATAATCTTCCTGAAAGCGCAATAAAATATGCCGATTTTACTGTTCAATCACTACATAAAACTGCTGGAGGCATAAATCCTACAGCTTTACTTCATTGTAATTGTGATTTACCGCCGGATAAGGCATTAAATATGATAAATACTACATCACCTTCATATCCTATGTTAGCTACTATAGAAGCAAACATTAATTATCTGAATTCAAAGAGAGGTAAGAAGGCTATTGAAGAGCTAATTGACAATATAAAATTTATAAAATCACAGCTTCCGAATTTAGAATTTTACGGTGATGATATTACTAAAATTTTAATAAAAAAGTCAGGATTAAGCGGATATGTGCTATCTGAAATATTATATAATAAATTTAATATAGAAGATGAAAAAACTAATGATAAGTCAACTATGCTTCTTACCGGCCTTGGTACTTCTAAAGCAAAATTGAATAAGCTTTTAAAATTAAAATCTATTTAATTAAATTCTGAATTTCTTTAAATTTAATATGACGTGAACTTTTTAACCATTCAAACAGTGCAATTTCTGTTGTTATTACATGTGCATTATTTTCTTTAATACGTTCAAGGCCTGCTAAATGTTGTCGTTCAGCTCTGCTTCCGCTAGCATCTGAAATTACTGTAACATCATAACCTTTAGAGATTAGTGCTGTTACTGTTTGATTAACGCAAATGTGAGTTTCAATTCCGAATATAACAATTTGCTTTTTCCCTGCTTTATCTATTGTGCTGGCTATTGCAGGGTTTTCTATTGCTGAAAATGAGGTTTTCTCTATATATGCTGCACGTTCCCCTAATGCATCTTTTACCTGTTGAATCGTTGAACCTAAACCTTTCGGATACTGTTCTGTTACTAATGTAGGAATTCCTAATATTTGTGCAGCTTTTGCCAAAATTACAGCATTTTTTTCAATTTCTGCTTTATTGAATGAAGCGTTTATTAATTTTTCTTGAATATCAATAATTAAAATAAGACTATTTTTTTCATTAAGTATATTCATTATTTTCCTCCAAATTTGTTATTTTTTTTATTTGTTGTTTGAACTCCGATATAAATTGTTCTAATAAATCTTGTAACAAACCGGCTTCCAGTTCTTCCGGTTCCAAAGTTATTCTTTTAGTTTCAGAAATATTATCTTGATTATTTTTATGTAACACTTCATATATAATATCTATATTTATAGTTGAAAATCCCGGACTGGTTATTCTAAAACTTCCTATTGCATGTCTGGATTTTATATACATTACTCCATAACCTTCACCAAAGCCCTGCTCAATATTCATCCCAAAAAGTTTATCATTGTATGTTTGTTGAACTTGATAAAAAACCGGTGTAATAATTTGTTCAAGCTTTTTATTAAATTCTTGTCTGAAAAATTTAAAATTACTTCCGGAATATATGTTGCAAGTATTCTTTGTTGATGTGTCGGAATTCATAGCCGTGTGTAAGTTGTTCAATGCTTCATTAACTATTTGCTGTCGAGTTTTATTTCCTATATATGTAATACCTGCATATATTCCTTCAGGCATTTTTTTTTGAATTTTTTCCCATAACCTATTAGCTTTAGATAAATCTGTATTGTGTAGTAACAAAAAGTACTTATTAGGAGCATAATTCATTAATATATCATTTTTCCTAACTGAATTAAGAATAATAGTTTCTATTTTATTAGGTTGGATTAAAAATTTCGTCTTTTCATTCGGTGAAATTGCTACGAGTGTTGCAGGATAGGATGTTTGGTGAATTTTCCCCAGTTCTCTGTCGAGCATATCTGCAAAATCAAGGAATACTTCATTATTTTTTGTTATAAGATTATTTTTTACTAACATTTCTCTGTAAATTTTATTTTTTTCTAAAGAGTCAATGTAATTTAGTGCCGGAAGTAATTGAACTTCTATAATATCATCAGGAGTAGATAGCGTAAAATATGCGAACATGCCATTTTTATATGCTTGTTTTTTAAAGTTATCATCGTCATTATATCCAAATACAATAATAGGAGCATTCTTTATTGCATTAAGAAGTTCTAATGTTTGTGATTGACGGTTTTCACTGTTAACAATTAATAATGAGGAATTGAATAAGTGCAGTTTATCAGGTATTTCATCAAATTTATACCTAAATAATTCATCACTTTTTCTCAAAGATAATTTAGGAATAATATATTCAAAAAAATCTTTATCATCAGAGATTAGAATAACCTTGCCCTGCATTTATAATATTTACCTTTATATAATACTGGTTATACCTTATGAAAGTTCTGAAATCATAACCTCAGCTTTTTGCATAATGGCATTTCTTAATTCTTCCAAATCTTCAAAATCAATTCCCAAAGTATTGCAGAAGTCTTTATCAACGGCGTTGGGATTAAAGTTTGTTTGAACAAGCTTATCAACAAAGCAAACCAAGTTGCAAGGTACAGGGATTGAAGATAGATTAGGTGCGTGGTGATAAGATATCGTATTAGCAAGAAGGATTGGCAATTGCCATCTTTTAGCCAATAAAGAACCTGTTTTTACATGGTCTGAGTCAAAGTATTTTCTTTCAGTTTCTTGAATATCAGCACCTTCATTAACTAGTGATATTACTTTAGTGTATCTTTTTTCATCTGTCATATGTAATACAATTTTACCTACATCGTGAACAAATCCTGCAATAAATGCTTCATCGGCATCCATTATTTTGGTAAGGTTTGCCAAATATTCGCAACCCGAGGCAACACGCATTGAGTGTTTCCAAAGCTCTTTGTCGCCTTGATTTGACATCATCGGCTTCATTGCAACAGCAACAATGATGTTTTTAACTTTAACCATACCTAAAAGCGAAAGTGCAATGTTAATGGAACTTATTTGTTGAGAAAATCCATAGTATGCAGAATTAACCAGCGCTAAAAATTTAATAGTTAAAGATTGGTCAAACATTACAATATCACCAAGTTCTTTCATACTTGCCGTTGGTTTTTTCATAATGTTCAAAGCTTTTACTATTACAGTAGGCATAGCATGTATGTCTTTTACGTTGTTCACTAATTCGATTGTTTTATCCATTTTTGCACCTTCTTCTATACTTGTAAGTGTTTCTTAATTGATAATAAACTTCCTATTGCACCAAATGATGTACCAATAATTAATAAAGTAATTACTACTACATTTTGTGCATAAGCAGGCATCGGTATCAAGAAAAATTTATGCATGTTTTGCAGAGGAACCTGAATCCAACTGAGCGGGAACACGGATATTACCGCAGATACAAAACCGTAAAATGCTCCCTGCATAACAAGCGGAATTTTAATGTACCAATTGCTTACGCCCATTAAACGCATGATTTCAATTTCTTCTTTTCGAGATTGAATGACTAACTGTATTGTATTGTTAATTATTGTAATTGTCAAAGCGGCAGATATAATTATTACAAAAATCATAGAAGTATTAACAACATGCATTAATACTTGCATCTTTTTAGCAAGTTCTTTAGCATAACCCAAATCTTCAACACCTTGAATCGGTTTGATTTTTGTATATACATCGTCTATGTTGTCCGGCTTATCAACTTTTACACGCAACGTATCAGGTAAAGGATTTTCTATATCATGCAATCCTAATTCTTGCTTTAAACTTCCCCAAGACTCATCTTTAGTTTTAAGCGTAACCTTTTGAACATGTTTTATTTCATTAATTCTGTCCTTAACAATAGAGGGCGATGTTCCTGATTTCAGGTAAACCGATATTTCTAAAACGTTCCCCAATTCATTAGCGAATGTTGATAAAGACAGAGTAAATCTAAACAAGACTCCAAACAGTGTAAGAATTGCAGCCATAGTGGTAATGATTACAAGGTTAATAATTCCTGTTCTTTTTATATCATTAACAGCTTCCATAATGATTCTGTATGCAATTCTAAGCTCGCATAACCAATCTTTAGGTATATGTTTCTTTACTGTCTTCTTTAGCTGCTGTCTATTGTCTTCCATAAGTTCCTGCCTGTTCATCACGAATAATTTCACCGTTTTCTAATGTTAATACCCGCTTTCTAAACCTGTCTACAAGAGTGTAATCGTGAGTTGAAACAATTACGGTAATGCCTCTTTGATTAATTTGTTCAAGAATTTGCATTACTTCAAGTGAATTTTTAGGATCGAGATTGCCGGTCGGTTCGTCTGCGATTAATAGCGGCGGTCCGTTTACAAGTGCTCTTGCTATGCTTACTCTTTGTTGTTCTCCTCCTGAAAGCTCACTTGGCTTGGCTTTTGCTTTGTCCAATAACCCGACTACTTTCAAGGCACCGTTTACTCTTGTTCTTATATCTGAAGAACTTATGCCTAACGTTCTTATGACGTATGCGATATTATCATAAACAGTTTGATTTTGTAATAATTTATAATCTTGGAATACAATTCCCATACATCTTCGAAGGTTTGGTACTTTTTCAGGAGGCAAATTTGCAATATTAATTCCGCCGATTAGAACAGTTCCTGTGGTCGGAGTTTCTTCTTTATAGAGCATTTTCATTAAAGTTGATTTCCCTGCACCTGAAGCTCCGGTTATAAATACAAATTCTCCTGATAAAATATCAAGATTGATATTTTTAAGTGCATAGTTATTTTTATATTTTTTTGTTACTGATCTTAATTGTATCATTTTACTAACTCGATTATCCTATCTGCAATACTGTTTGCATCTAATTTATAATATTTAAGCAGTTCATTTGGAGTTCCGCTTTGTCCGAATGTATCATTAACTCCGATTCTTAAAAGTTTAGACGGGTAATTCTCAGATAAACATTCGGCTACGGCAGAACCTAAACCGCCAATAACAGAGTGATTTTCAACAACAATAGCACAATTTGTCTTTTTGACACTATTTATTATTGTTCCACAATCTAATGGTTTTATAACAGGAATATTTATTATTTCAGCATTTATGCTATGCTCTTTTAAAATCTCATAAGCTTTCAATACTTCTGATAAAATATCTCCTGTAGCAAATATAGAAACATCTGTTCCTTTTTTTAATGTTACGGCTTTATTAATTGAAAATTTGTAATCATTGTCATATATACAAGGTACGTCAATTCTTGATGATCTGATATACACTGGTCCGTCGTATTCTGATGCAAATTTTACTGCTTGTTTTGCTTGTTCATAATCTGCGGGAGATATGACCGTCATATTGGGAATGCATCTCATGAGGGCCACATCTTCTAGAGCTTGGTGGCTTGCACCGTCTTCCCCAACTGTAATTCCTCCGTGTGCACCTATTATTTTGACATTAGCTTTTTGATAGCATACAGAATTCCTTATTTGGTCATAAGCCCTTCCTGTTGCAAAAACTGCAAACGTAGCGCAAAACGGAATTTTCCCTGTTAGAGATAAGCCTAAAGCTGTTGTTATCAGATCTTGTTCTGCAATCCCTACATTAAAAAATCTTTCAGGGAAAGCTTTTGCAAATGTAGATGTCTTCGTAGAACCTGATAAGTCAGCATCAAGGACAACAATATTAGGATTAGTTTTTCCTAATTCTGCTAATTCTTCTCCTATCGCTCCTCTTATTGATTTTTTATTATCAAAATCTAATTGCATAATTCCCCTTTATGTTGATTTTATCACAAAAAAGGAGTAATTGCAAAAGTTATGTAATAGCGATTCTTCGGACTTCGTAATGAAAACATGATTTTAAGGCCTCTTTTCCTCAGAATTGTATATGTTACATAATTTGGTGACAAAATTATAGAATTCAAGATTTGGTGTTGATACGTTAATTCGTCATACTGAGCAAAATGTCTTTTAGTTTTTATGTTAGCTTTTACGGAGTCCGAAGTATCGCCATAACATATGCAAAGAAACATTTATGGCGATTCTTCGCTTGTGTATCATTGAATAAAATACGATTTTTGCTAACAACCCGCTCTGAATGACGTATAAGCGTGCAATTTCATTAAGAACGTGAATTATATTTACCCTTGAATGGCGGATTAATGTAAACCTTTGCAAAATTGTAAACTATATTTACCCCTAACCTTTAAAATAATCGCAGATAAGTTTTTCTTTTCGTGGAATAATGCGTTTAACTGATTCAATAATAGGATTCTTGTCCATATCTTCAAGTTCTTTTTTTAATATAGCTTTTTCTAAAATTAACGTATTATAAAGTTGATTACACACATCA
>CACYKP010000034.1 GCA_902775025.1 uncultured bacterium
CAATTCCGAAATATAATATAAATATAAAAAGTAAAAAAGATTATAACGGCGATTATATAAAATCTATTCGGTTTGAAAAAACAATTTCAATTATTGATGTGCTTAAATTGTTTATTGAAAAACGCATTTGTTGGGTTAGTAAACCCAACCTACATTGAAAAAATTGAAAATGTTTAATATTGAATTATATATATTTAACAAATGGACATCAAGAGGCGGTTTGAGAATTTTCTCAAACCGCCTCATTTACTTTATTCATTTTATACTGAGTCAACCTTCTTTATGTCTTGCCATTGAGGCGGATAAACAAATCTTGCCATCAATTCTCAATACCGTTCAAGCAGCCGACCCAATATGAAAAGTTTTTCGCTTCCTTTTTTCAAAAAGGAAGAGCCTTTCCTTTTACCCCTACCCTAGTAAGAGCAAGCGCAAACGCCGTTTTCGCAGTGGTAGCCTAAAGCTTCTTGGGCTTCTGACATTCTTACTTTGATACGACCGTCTACAGCGATACCTTCACCAGTCTTTTCAGAGATAAGTAATGGGTTAATATCCAACTCATCAATGAATTTGAAATCAGATACCAATTGAGATAATCTCAACAATGTTTCTTCAATTTGTTCCATTTGAGCAGGTGTTGTACCTCTTGCACCTTGAAGAAGTTTGTATGCCTTAACTGATTTAATCATGTCTTTTGCATCCATATCTGTAAGAGGTGCAATTCTGAATGTTACGTCTTTCATAACTTCAATAAATACACCGCCTAAACCGAACATCATCATAGGACCGTATTGAGGATCTGTTGCGATACCGCAAACCATTTCTCTTGAACCTTTAACCATTTCTTGAATGATTACACCTTCAAGACCGTCAATAAGACCTTTTTCAGTCAATTTAGCGATTAAGTCTTGGTATTCACTTCTAAGTTGTTCAGCTGATTGAATGTTAACTCTAACACCGCCAACATCGGTTTTGTGAGAAGTTGTTTTAGAAGTCATCTTCATAACAACAGGATATCCGATAGAATCAGCGATTGAAACTGCTTGGTCTTCAGAAGTTGCAAAACCTGATTTACAAACTCTTATACCGTAAGCATCCAATACATCAATAGATTCACGAGTTGTAAGTTGATCACGTCCTTCATTTATTGATTTAGCTATGATTGATTTAGCTTTATCGTAATCAACATCATATTTCATGATAGTTCCTTCCGGTCTTTCAATCCATAATCTTTGTTGATTTAATCTGTTAAATCCGTCAGCAGCTTCTTCTGCGTACATAAAGAACGGCATGTTAACCTTCATATCAGAAAGTGCTGTAAAGAATTCAGACTTAGTCATAAATACACCGATAACAGGTTTATGAGGATATTGAGCTTTGATTTCCATAACTGCTTTAGCAACATCAATATCTTTCAAGCCTAAGAACGGCAAGTAAATAACCATAATCATATCAACGTTTTCATCAGCAATAACTGTTTCAAGAGTTTGCTTGTAGTGTTCAATAGGAGCTGATGCTATCATATCGATAGGGTTCTTAACTGATGCAGCTGATGGTAAGAAACTTCTGAGTTTTTCTTTAGTAGCATCAGATATTTTAGCCATTTGCATACCGTATTCACAAACTGCGTCAGTTGCCATGATACCAGGGCCGCCTGAGTTAGTAATAATTGCAACTCTATCTCCCTTAGGAATTGGGCAGTTTGCAAAAACTTTTGCTGTAGCAAACAAGTTCTTCAAAGAGTATTCTCTGATTACACCAGATTGACCTAAAAGAGCGTTAGCGGCTTTATCAGCACCGGCTAAAGAGCCTGTGTGAGAAGATGCAGCAGAAGCACCTGCAGCTGAACGACCTGCTTTAAGAGCTAAGATTGGTTTTTTCTTAGAAATTCTTGAAGCTAACTTACGGAAGTTTGCAGGGTTTTGGATAGATTCCATATAAAGAAGAATTTGTTGAACGTCATCTTCATTTTCCCAATATTCCATAGCTGTTTCAGCGTTAACATCAGCTTGGTTACCGATTGAAATAAATTGAGCAAAACCTAAGTTAAGGTCTTTAAGAATGTTCAAAATACCGCCGCCTAAAGCACCTGATTGAGAAACGAAACCGATATGTCCTCGCTCAGGTAATGATTCAGCGAAACAACCGTCCATAGAAACTTCAGGTAATGTATTAACAACACCTAAACAGTTAGGACCAACACATCTCATACCATATTCTTGAACCTTAGAAAGTAATGCTTTTTCTAATTCAGCACCTTCTTTACCTGTTTCTTTAAATCCTGCAGTAATAACGCAAAGACCTTTAATACCTTTTTGGTGACATTGGTCAATTGTATCAAGTACGAATTTAGCATTAACGACAATAATTGCTAAATCTATTTCACCCGGAACTTCAAGTACGGAAGTATATGCCTGTAAGCCTTCAATAATTCCGCCTTTTGGGTTAATCGGGTAAATATTACCCTTAAATTTGTATTCTTGTAATCTTTTCATGATGTCAGAGCCGATAGTGTGTTCTTTTGTAGAAGCACCGATAACGGCAATTGATTTTGGTTTCATGATTTTGTCTAAATTGCTCATTTTCTCATCCTTTCTTCTTTGCGATTTTTATCGCTCTATTTAAAAATTTTTCTACTTTTTCTCCACCATTTGGGATTATAGCATCAGCAAACAAACAAATAAAAAATAGAGGTGCCATACCTATTGCAGTAAATGCTTCTCTAATATTTCTTTGTTTTTGTTCTTTAACATATTTTTCTTCTCTCGTTTTTGCTATATTTTTTTCAAATGTTTCTATTGCACTTTTTGCAGCATATATATATCTATTTGATTTTGATGTAATTGGGAGTTCTTCATGTTCGATAGTTCCGGACATAGTTCTCGGTCTCAATAAAGAAACACCTATATTCATTTTATTTAAACTATAATCCTGTTCTATGTATAGATTATAATTTTTAGAGTTAATCTGTTTTGTTAAATTGTTTTCAACCTTTTTTATACATAAATACGGTTTATGGCTTAAATTATTTAAAATAACCACTTTACCTTGAAAATCTGTACTATTCAAACAGTCCGTTCTCATTAATTATCCTTTAATGCTTTTTGAAATATATTTTTCATACATTTCCATTGCATCATTTGCTGCATCTACAATAGATGATTCCATTATGCTTGATTGTATTTTTACAGTATATTCTTTGATAGTTTTTGCTTGATGCTTAGATTTATTTGCTGATACATAATAGAATTCAGGTTTCTCTTTATCTGCATATATAAACAAATCATAAGGTTTATTATTAACTAGTGATGCAATCTCTTTAAATTTAGGAACTAATTTATGTTCCTTTACAAGTTCATTTACAGATTTTCTGACAGAAGCATCTATAACCAACTTACCGTTAAATTTTGGTTGTGATGAAATCGGTTGTACTTGCATATTATTTTCACCTTTCCGGAGCATAAATAAATTTAATAAATACCTATTTATCCTCGTAAACATTATCATACAGACAGAAACAAATGTAAAGAGCCGTTAGAATAATTAAAACCTAAGAACTGTATAAATACAAAAAGCTTGCAAAAAAATCTGTGCTTATTAGAAATAGATTCTTCGCCTTTAAATTGTTGCTAAGCTCAGAATGACGTGCATGTTTAGCACTCACCGTGCATGTCATCCTGAATATGAGCGAAAGATCTCTATATAGATTCTTCGGGTAAAATGGATATTTCCCTCAGAATGACTTGCATACTGAATTTAAACTGTGCCGTCGTTCTGAGGTATAAACCGAAGAATCTCTAAATTATTAATTTTTCCGCAACATCAAAATCATGTGTTATAATAATGAAAAAGGGCGAAAAATGTTTAAACGTAAATGCAAAATCACATTCATTACCCACGGTGCAACTGTTCATACAATGGACGGTATACTTTCAGATGCGGAAAAATTTCCTAAGATAAATGATATCGGAGAGGAAGAAATAGAAAAAGTTTGTGAATACCTTACATCAAGAGGTGTTCAGTACGATAAAATTTATACCAGTTCCTCTGCAAGATGCACTCAATCCGCTCAAATAGTTGCAAAATTATTTAAAAAACGTATTACAACGATAGATTTACCTTCTCGCAAACTCGGTGATTGGAACGGACAATCAGTTCACGATTTATATAAAGAATACGGAACACGTGCAATCGGCATGAAACCAAAAGGCGGAGAAGGATTGAAAGAATTTAATAAAAGAGTTGGTGAGACGATAGAAAAACTTGTTGAAGAAAACAGAGGAAACAGAATTATTGTTGTAACAACTCCTGATGTTGTTCAAGCTGCAATTGCTTTGACTTTAAATCTAACACCTGAAAACCAATTTAAAAACCTGATTAAAACAGGTTCGCTTACTCAAATAAGCTATTTTGTTGATGATTGGTCAAGTATAATTTATTCAGACTATATACCGCTATAGTTTTACATTTACTCTCATATACGTTAAACTGTTGTTATGTTGGATATTGATTCAGGCGAACAGATTGAGGCTGTTTATACATTATTCAGAATAAAGGGCGGGAAAAAGGAAGAAAAATTTCAATCTTCCGATATTAATGATGCAATTACTTTTCACAAAAATTATGTTGCAAGGTATCGCGAAGGACTTTATATGGAAATCTTGCCTCAGAAGAAAGCTTTGGGAAAATGAAATATATTGCTTTAGTAGATTGCGATAGTTTTTTTGTATCATGTGAAAGGAAACTTAATCCCGAACTCAACAGACTACCCGTGAGCGTTGTATCCGGAGAAAGGGGTTGTGTAATCGCACGTTCTCTTGAGGCAAAAAAACTTGGCGTGCCTATGGGAATACCTCTATTTCAAGCAATTGAAAAATATCCTGAATGTATGTATATACCCGCAAATCACTACGCTTATACTAAAATATCAAAAATGGTTATGGCTATACTTAAAGATTTTAGCCCTAATGTACAAATCTATTCTATTGATGAAGCATTTGTGGATTTTACGGGACTTACAAAGCTATATAAGAAAAATTATTACAAATTGGGTATAGAAATACAAAAACAAGTTTGGGAAAAAGTAAATATTCCTGTAACAATAGGAATCAGCACCTCTAAAACTCTTGCAAAATTAGCATCTGACAAGGCTAAGAATACATCAGACAGAGTGGCACTTGCCGGAAAACAAACTCGCATAGAGCTTTTAAAACGCACGGAAATTGATGAAGTTTGGGGAATAGGAAGGAGAATAGGAGCAAAACTCAGAGGGTACGGAATAAGAACCGCTTATGATTATACCCAAAGAGATGATGCATGGATTCAAAAACGATTTGGGAAAAACGGACTTGTTACAAAAGCAGAACTTTTGGGAACAATGATTTCACCTATATCAAATGAAGTTGAATTACCAAAATCTATAAGCGATTCAAAATCATTTTTAGAATTTACTTCCGATATTAATTTTTTGAGGAACGAGCTTTCTATACATATTCATTCCTGCTGTAAACGTTTAAGAAAAATTGACTGTAAATGTTCTACCATAGGAGTTTTTGTAAAAACAAAAGATTTCAGAACATACTATGAAAAAGCTGAATTAAAATCACCGCTTGATTTTGAATTTGATATATCCAAAATTGCTTTTGAGATTCTTGATAAAATTTATGACTCTTCAATTTTATATCGCAGTATAGGAATTGTATTTGAAAATTTTAACCAAAATTCTAATGAACAATTAACCCTGTTTGAGAATAATCCTAAGCGTGAAAAAAATGAAAAATTAGGCAAAAGTCTTGATAAATTAGAACAAAAATTCGGCAGAAATATTGTAAGAACAGGTTTTGTGAATAAAGATGTGCCGTTCAAGCAGGGATTTTTAACTTCTCCTCAAGATATATAAAAAAAAGACCTTGTGTATAATACCAAGGCCTGTCCGTTTAAATAAGAAGAGAGAGCTTTATGTTTTTTATAAAATCAGTCAATAAAAAATTTTGCTATTTTATAGCAAAATTCTTTACAAATATTTACATTTTTATGAGTGAGAGTGCGGAACAGTCTATGCTTGTTAAAAAAATTCTTCGTCCAATATTGAGATTTGGCTAAGAATGATGTGTCTAAAGGATTTTAAGCGTGTCGTCATTCTGAGGCGAAAGCCGAAGAATCTTTAAATTGTTAATTTTTTCCTCAAGCTTTTCATACTCGTTTATCTAATTTATTCTAAGCTTTATCCCCAATTTTATCAGCCGATTAATAATATTTTGCGGCATTTTAGAAACAATACTTGCAAAAAATGCATCACTTCCTACCGTATAAGACAATTTTGGATTTTTAGCCCTGTCAGCTTTTAAAATTATATCAACCACCTTGTCTGCAGATAGACCTGTTTTTTCATTCTTTTGGGCATTTTCAAGAACATATCTCATCTCTTTTGAATACTCTTCAAAATTCTCAAAATATTTGGAATTTTCTTCTATAGATTTACTCCACAACGGTGTTGAAATTACCCCCGGTTTTATTGATATAACTTTAATATTTTTCTTATTTTCTATCATAAATGAGTTAAAAAACATATCTAAGCATTTTTTTGATGCACAATATGGAGAAATAAACGGAAATATTCCAAAACTTGCCATCGAACTAATGTTAATAATTTTTCCATCTTCCAAAATTGGTACTAATCTTTGAGTTAAATCCAAATGACCAAATACGTTGACATTAAATTGTCTTCTAATCTCATCAATATTTAATTTTTCAACAGGACCTGCAACTACACAGCCCGCAATATTTACAACAGTATCAATTTTTGTACATTTTGTTGTTATATATTCACCGGCCTCCTTTATAGTTTCGGTTTTATCAAAATCTATATAAAATGGGTAAATGTTTGGTGAAATCAGTCTTAAATCTGTTTCGTGAATAGGATTTCTATAACCTGCAAATACAACATTATTTTCAGCAAGTCTTTGTATCAAAGCCTTGCCGATTCCTGATGCAGAACCTGTTACAACATAAGTTTTAGTCTTCATTTGCAGGTCTCATCATCAATATTGTAGATAAATTTATTTGAAGAAAGTCATGGTATTCAACATCTTTATGCGGAGCCAGTTTAAATTCCAATCTGCAATCCGTAACAGCAATAAACTGTTTGCGGCTATTTAAAACTTCAGTAATCAATCTGCTCTTTTTCCCGATTTGCGGCATATATATATACCCAACAATTGCATACTCGGCTGTTTCCAAATATACCTTCTCTTTCCAAACAGATTCCATTAAATTTATTACTTCTTCTTTATCCATTTTAACCTCTTGAATATAGTTGTTCGTGCTTTCGTTTTAGCCTTGATATGATTGGAATAACGGTAAGTATAATGCAAGTGCCATAACCAAAACGATAGAACCGATAACCAAAAGCATTATAGGCTCAATCATCTTAGTAATTGTATCAATAATTCCATCTAATGTTTTATCAAGGAAGTTTACGGCTCTTTCCAACATGTCGCCCAAACGACCGGATTGCTCACCTGTTGCAATCATAAATAAAAGCATCTTAGGCATAACCTTTGTTGCCTTTAAAGCCTGAGATATTTGTAAACCTTGTGAAACTTTTGTAATTGCATTACTTATTTTCTGATTTAATATTGTATTTGTCAACGTTACTACTCCTAATTGCAAACAATCAACAACCGGAATACCCGCATCATACGATACACTCAATACAGACATAAAGTTTGAATAATTTGAATACATTACCATGTTGTTAAAAAGCGGGATTTTGAGCGCAGCTTTATCAATCATTTCTCTGGTCGGACGCCAATTATATGAAAAGAAACATGCAAAGATAAAAGTAGCAATAAATAGTGGTATTGTAAACCAATAATGCTTCAAAAAGTCTCCTGCATTAATCATCATCTGAGTTATCCATGGCAGTGCTTTTTCCTGTTGTTCAAACATTTCCTTAAAAGTCGGGAATACAAACAATAACATTACTAAAGTAATTATACATGCAAGTATAATGACAAACACAGGATACATCAATGTACCGATAACCTTGCTTTTTGTTTTTTCTTGTTTTGTTAATAAATCTTTTATACGTCCTAAAGTTTTTTCAAGTTCACCGGCTTCTTCACCCGCTTTTATAAGACCTATAAAAATATAACCAAATGCACTCGGATATCTTGCTAAAGTATCGGCAAAAGTAGAACCTGCCATAATTTGGGTTTTTAAAATCCTTGATAATTCACGAATTTTTTTCTTTGAAGCTTCCTGCTCCATAAACATTAGAGCTTCAACAGCAGGGATACCTGATGTTAATAGAATTTGTAACGTTGATATAAAATCGATTTTATCATTCAAAGACAAAGATGCAATATCTTGTCCCTTCTTTGTTTTTACGTCCACATACTCAGAAATTTGTGTAGGTACTAACCCCATTTTTCTGATGACATCTCTTGCGTCTTTTAAATTAGATGCCGTAACTTCACCTTTTACAACTTCTTTCCCTGCTTTTAACGCTTTATAACTAAATATTGGCATATAAATTATCCTTTATTTTATTCATTTGCATACCCAAGAACTCTTATGAATTCATCTGTGGTTGTTTCACCTTCCAGAATATGATTTAGACATGAAACTTTAAGAGTTTTCATTCCTGCGGAAACTGCCATCTCCTCAATCTCAATATCATGTGCACCTTGTGCAATCAATTTTTTGATTTCCCTCGTTATAGGCATAACTTCATATATACCTAAACGTCCCGTAAATCCTAAGTAACCGCACTCCCTGCAACCTTTTTTTCTGTATAATTTTGTTTGCATTAATTTTTGCTGCATTTCAGGATTTGTAGTTATATGTTTAACTTCTTCTTCAGTTGGGAAATATGCTTCTTTGCAGTTATCACACAATCTTCTTACAAGACGTTGAGCAATAACTCCCGTTAATGTTGAAGATACTAAATAGTCTTTTGCACCCATTTCAATCATACGTGTAATTGTTGCGGCGGCAGAGTTCGTGTGAACGGTGCTTAGTACAAGGTGTCCGGTTAATGCTGCTGAAATAGCAGTTTCTAATGTTTCAAAGTCACGAATTTCACCGATAAGTATAATATCAGGGTCTTGTCTTAATATCGCCCTCATACAAGAAGCAAAAGTAATATCCGCTTTTGCATTTACCTGTGATTGATTAATGCCTTCCAGTTTGATTTCAACCGGATCCTCAATCGTTGTAATATTAACATCTTCCTTGTTTAAGGCCTTCAAAATTGTATATAAGGTTGTTGTTTTACCTGAACCTGTTGGACCTGATGTCAAAATAATTCCGTTAGGTGATTGCACCATATCATGAATTTTTTGAATATCTTCATCAGAAGCACCCGCTATAACCATTTTTTCACCTGCAGTTTTTAAACTTACTGCCGGTGCTAAAATACGGATAACAACTTTTTCTTTTCCTAATACAGGTAATGTATTTATACGAAAATCGTACATTCTGTCATTATATTTTATTGAAAAAGTACCGTCTTGCGGACGTCTGTGTTCAGCAATATTCATCCTCGCAAGAACTTTAAAACGAGTAATAACCGCTTGCTCAATACTACCTGGGATTTCAAGAACTTTTTTTAGAATACCGTCATGACGTATTCTTACAACATAGTAACCCAATCTCGGTTCTATATGAATATCTGAAGCTTTTGCGTCAATTGAATCTGTTATAATTTTATAAACAAACTTAGCGACATTACCGCTTGCATCCTTTAATTCTTTTTCAACTTGTGCCCATAGTTGATCTTCGTCAGTATACTCAGCAGTTTCTTCTTCAATACTTTGAATAATTCGTTCTGTTTCTTTTGCAGCTTGCTCTGTTTTCTTCTGAATAAAATATTCTTTTAAATATGCTTCATATACATGATAAGGAATTGTATATACATTAACGGAACGCCCTGTTGATAAAGAGATTTCTCGTATCGTTTTTTTATCCTCAGGGTTTATCATGGCAACGCCCAGTTTATTGCCGCTTTCAAGTGATAGTGTTATTACCTTTTTCTTTTCGGTAAAATCATCCGGCAGCATTTTGGCAATAGACTTATCAACACGAATATCTTCCTTGGATATGACTTTATAACCATATTTTTTCTGTAAATATGATGCAACCTGTTCAGGAGTTAAAAAGCCTTTATCAATAAATACACCATCAATCGGAATATTTTTTTCTGAGCTTATACGAATCGATTCAACAAGTTGAGTCTGACTAATCCACCCAATACCAACCAACATATCCTCTGCAGATAGTTCTTGTTTTTCAGGGTTAGTTTCGACAGGCTTTTCATTATCAGTTTCTCTGTTTTCTGTTTCTTCCGGCTTGTCCGAAATTCCTAATTGATTAAATATATTCTCGAAATCATTTGCTTCGACTGGGATGAACTGCGGAACAATTTCACCCAATATAGATTGTATTGACTCTACTATAGAATCTCTATTTTGAGCATTACGTTTATTTATAATTACATAAAAGTTATTTTGTCTTTTATCAACAGGAATAAAACCTGATGATTTCATCAGGTCATATTCAAATTTATCAACATATTCTTTTTTTATACTGCTTTTTAATTTTTCCAGTTGACTAGACATGTTTATAATCTATCCGCTACAGTACTATCACCGTCATTAATAATTTTTGGTGTAATCATTATAACTAATTCGGTTTTTACTTTTCCTGTTGCAGAAGAACGGAATGCCGCACCAACAAGAGGCAAGTCGCCTAATACAGGAATTTTTTGAACTGTTTTTTGTTCTACTTCTCTTATTAAACCACCAATTACTAATGTTTCACCATCTTTGATTCTTACATTTTTAAGATCAAGATTTCTACGATTTAGTAACGTTGCTGCAATATCTTTTGAGCCGTCTTGGTTAGTTGAATATTCTTTGCCTGCTTCTGTTGCATATTCAGGCTTAATATTCATTGTTACATAACCATCCGGAGAAATAAACGGAACTAATGAAACTTTGATACCTTTGTCATCACCTATTTCGTACGTCTTTTGTACAGCACCTGTAGAATATGTGCTACCTGATGATGATAAAAATTCAGATGTTACTTTTTCTACGTAATCTTCCGTTAAATCGATTACTGATTCTTGACCATTTGTTATTAATATTTTAGGATTTGCAAGCATTCTTGCTTTTTTGTTTTCGATTAAATAGTTCATCTGCCAAGAGATATATGTACCGCCTTTAACTAAATTAGATATATAACCGCTTTCTTCCCAATATTTTTCTTTTGACATACCGGTTTCTGGGTCTGTTTCTGTACCCCAGCCATACTTAGTAATCGGGTATCGTCTTGGAATCGGTCCGCCTTCTCTGCCGCCTGAAGTTCTTCCGTTATTAAATGTAACTCCCCAAGCTCTTGATTGTAATGACCAATTGTTTTGAAATTCTTTACTACCTTCTTCACTAAGCTCAACAATTGATAATTCTAAGTATGCTTGAGGTTGTTTTACATCGTTGTCTTTGATAAATCTTTCAACCATCATTTGTTGTGCGGCAGAACCGCCAATCATCATAATTGTACCTCTTTGGGGGTAATATGATATTGCGATGTTCTGCATATCAAATGAAGACGAGCCTCGTCCAGGTACGGATTGTGATACGGTACAAGCAACAACACCTTCTCCAAGTTTTATAGCAGATACTTTATCAGAAGATTCAGAACTTGATGCGCCGCCTGTTACAATTCCAGCTGCGCCACCGGTAAAGGAAGTTCCTACACCGGGAGTAGGAGGAACATATCCGTCAGAATCATCCGAACCTTTCCCGCCTGAAGATTCAGAACCGTGCGCCGGTAAAAGCATATTACAAATCATATCTGCCATCTCTGCTGGTGTTGTATGATTGACAATAAAAGTTCGGTTTGCAGGTTCTTTATCTAATTGTGCAATGACTTTTTTTACAATCGCAGCATCCGAGGGCATACCAAAAACTATTAACTCATTTGTAGCTGCGTTAACTGTTGCGGCATCTACACCTGAAACACCTGCTTTTTTCATTCCAAATACATTTTTATTTAAAAATGATGCAATCTTAGATGCACTTACATATTGAACAGGGAAAACCATCATTTCTTGCTTAGAAAAGACAGCATTGTCCTGACTATCTTTGTGCATTATAATAAGCGTATTGCCTTGAATATAATAATTTAAATTGGAAACTCCTAATACTAAAGCAAAAGCTTCATTAATCGGCATGTCAACCAAGTCTAATGTTATTTTACCGGTAACAGATGAATGGAACACGATATTTTTGCCGGCTTTATCTGCAAACATTCTCAATACCTGTCTGACATCCGAATCTCGTAAACTCAAATTTATTTTTTCATTTTTAGAGCTTAATTGAATATCACCGGCCAATGTTGTTGTACTATCAGCAGCGGAATTGGTGTATGAATTATTGTTGTAACCGTTATATGTCGGATACGCCAGAGTTGAAGGAACAGAAAACGTCAACAATAGCGCTGCTGCTAAAAATCTTTTTATATGATTATATCTCATTTTTGTTCTCCTCCAAATTTTTTGCTTAAGTTTGAAACATTATTGTGATTGAGCGAGCCTTCCGTTAAAATTTCACCAATACCGGCTTTATATGTATTTTTTCCAAGCTGAACAGTTACACTGTCTTGCGCAATCGCCAAAACTTTATAGTTATTAACTACATCACCTTTTTTTACCAAATAGTCCGTGCCTTCTATATTCAAAATAGCTGAAGGACTAAATTTATCAAATAATATACCTGATACTACCGTATCCATAATTTTTGCCGCAGGCGCATTTTCACCAACAACATCCGGAGGTGCAATCAAATCATATTTAGGAACATCGTTAATTAACTTCGGTTCCCTTACTTCATCTCCCAAACTTCTATATGGCACAAACGGATTGGCTTTAACAATTCCTGACGGAATTGTCAGTACATTTCTTTTGGAAGAAGTTGCCGCAATCGGGTTTATTGCAAGCATAATATTACCGTCTTCATTAACATTTTGTGCGACCATTTTATTGAAAGATAAAGCTGAAACACACAAAAATGTAATTAGAAATAAAAATGCACATACAACAATAACTTTTTTGGGAGTTTTCTTTTTGAAAGAAAACTTCTCCAACAGTTCTTCCGTCGTCAGTGAAACTAATTCTTCTTGTTCTTTCTTCATAAAACTATACATATTCATTACTTCTAACTATAATTTCTCTCTTTTTAAACTATACATTAATAGTAAACAATAAACATCATATATTTATACTATTAGGTTCGTTTTTGATATAAAAAGCGAATTATAACAGATTACACAAACCTATTATAATCATACCATATTTTCAATATAAGGCAACAATAAATTTTAGCGTATAATATATTTGATAAAGACATTATTTATGTACACTTTTAAAGCTTGTATAATTATGTTAAAATAATAATATGATGAAATCAGTTAAAGAAGTTTCAGTAGAGTCTAAGATTCTTAAGCGATTACAAAACAGCCCCAAATGTCTTGAGCTTGTAAATTATTTATTTAAGGATGCAGAGCTTCAAGAGATGCAGGATTACGCAAATAATGTTTCAATAAAGCGTTTGGGATATAACGACCATGGACCTGTTCACATGAGGCAGGTTACAGCTAATGCAATAAAAATGTTAAATATTTTGCATGAAGCAGGCATCCCTACTTCGTTAGAAGCAGAAGAAATCGGTTGTTTTGAAGATAGCATGTGTGCGGTAATCCTTGCCGGTTTAATGCATGATTTAGGAATGATGATAGGAAGAGAAGGGCATGAACAAATGTCAGTCATCCTTGCAAAACCTATTATTGAAAGAGCTGTAATGCATATTTTCCCGGATGATTTGCACAGAAGAACTTTAATTAAATCTGTAGCGATTGAGGCTATTATAGGACACATGGCTTCACGAAAAATTCATTCTATTGAAGCAGGGATAATTCTTATTGCAGATGGCTGCGATATGACAAAAGGACGCGCAAGAATACCTCTTGCTTTAAACACAACTCCTACTGTCGGCGATATTCATAAATATTCAGCACATGCTATAGACAGAATAAGTATTCATAGAGGAGAAAACAAACCAATCAGAATAGACATTACAATGTCAGGTGAAGTTGGTTTCTTCCAAGTAGAGGAAGTTTTGATTACAAAAATTAACATGAGCCCTTCTAAACAGTTTGTTGAATTATATGCAGGTGTAGAAGGTGAAGAACCTAAGTGTTATTTATAAATAATTTTAATACCTGAGAAAAATTATACTTTCTGTCTGTATGCATGCCCTTTACGATCTTGTTCAATATTTGGAGTATCAATCTCAAATACATAAGCATCTGCAGGGGCAAGATTTACTCTTAATTCATTAGCTGATACTTGAAATTCGCTTGGTTCACCATATTCAGGAACCATATT
>CACYKP010000035.1 GCA_902775025.1 uncultured bacterium
AACAAAATTCTTGTCATTATTTACAGAAAAGAAAAGTGATAGTGGAAACGCATCAGACTCAGGAGAAGGCAGCAATACCGGTGAAAAACCGAATACTGGTTCAGATGGAGAAGGTAATTCAGGTGAAAAACCAAATTCCGGTTCAGACAACAATCAGAATGCAGATAATGGAAATAATCCCGATTCAAATAACAAAAATCCTGATAACAATTCAGACGCAGATAAAGGAAAAACGAACCTTTTAGCATCGACTCAGGACAATGCCGGCAGTGGTTCTGATACTACAAAAGATGATTCAGGCAAAGAGTCCGGCTCTGATAAAGATAAAACAGGCGGCAGTTCAGACGGAAAGACTGATACAACTTCAACCGATAATAAAGATAAGGACAAAGATAACGGCGGTTCAGAAGATAAAAATAAGGTATCTGCATACAACCATTCTACCGTTGAATCAACTAATTTGAATGTTAGAGCAATAGGATATAATGAAACAGATGTATCACTCAAAAATGTTTCTAATGTCGGTGAAAATTCTGAACACACGGGTGTAGCAGCCGCTATGCTTATTAATCACTTTAGGTCTAATACAAAAATTGATGTAAAAAATAATACTAAAATTACATTAAAAGAAAAAGATCCTAAAATGAAGACCGTAACAAAAGACGACGGCACAACGGAAGAAGAAGTTGATAAAACTTATGGCGATGCAAAATTTATAACTCAAAATGTAAATAATATAAGTAATTCCGTAGAAAGTGAAGTCAAAGCTAAGGAGCAAACAAATAAAAATACAAAGACTGAGATTACGGATAACGAAAAAGGAATTCTTACAAAAGCATACGGCTGGTTAAATGATAAGTTATTCACAAAACTGGGAGATAAAGTAAGCAACGTAGCTGATAAATTGCAAACTCAATTCTCAGGTTCGGGGATTTGGAACGATGAGATTAGTACATCTGTTGCAACGATAGATAATTCAACGATTAATTCAACAACTGTTGATGTTTCTTCTAATCTTGTTGATTTAACTGTAAACCAAGCAATTGCAAATGCAGGTGCAAGCAATAAAATTGGAGCAGGAGCAGCGGTTGTTGTTGATGACCAGCATAATACAAGTAATGCAAAGATTACCAATAACGCAAAAATTACTGCAAAAGATGAAGTAAATGTTAACGCAACAACTCAAATGCCAATGAATCCTTTTGAACTTAAAATAGGACAAGAGGTTGCAGGTTCTGACGGTAATAAAACAGAACTTTTCTTAGGCGTAGGTTTTGATCAGGGTGATGGTGTTGCAAATTGGGACGCAGAATTTTTACATACAGAGCTTAAAAAGTTATTGAATCCTGATACATTAAAATCAGTAGGCTCTGCTCTTAAAAAACCAAGAGAGTTTGCGGGTAATAACGAATTAAGCATGGATGGTTTGTTTAATAACTTTGTAAAAGCTCAAGGTTCTGCTGAAACTGCAGCAATAGCAGGTTCTATATTAGTTAATACTCTTAAAAATGACACAGTTGCTGAGGTTATTAACGGTGCAGTTATTAATGTAACAGGTGATGAAGGCAGTGTTAATGTTAATGCTGCAAACTCTATTGTAAACTATAATGCAGCAGGTAAAGTTGATTTCTTGATAGAAGAAATTAATCAACTTATTTCAGAAAAAATAGGCGGCAATGATCCTGATAAAGATGAAGCTTCCAAATTCGGTTTGGGCGGTTCTGTTTTAGTAAGTAATTTAGAAAGTAATGCAACTGCAAAAATTGATAACGCTAAAGTCAAAGTTGAATCAGGCGATATTAATGTAAATGCAGGTCAAGAAGAAGCTTATGTAAATGCTCTTGTTACAGGCGGTAAAGCGGCAACATTTGTTATTGAAGGAAGTGTAAACGTTCAAAATGTTGGCGGTAAAACTGCTGCTTATATAATAAATAGCGATGATATTAATGCTAATAGTGTTAATGTTAATGCAGGAAAAGGAACAATCGCCATGAAACAAAAAGGCGATGATGATCCGTTCGAATTTGATGAAGATACGCACGAATTAAATGTAAAAGAACCAAGAAAATTCGATAATACTATTATTATAGTTAATATTCTTGGTGTAAATGCCACTCAAAAAGGTTCAGGAAACGGCAGTCAATCATCTTCTTCGGGAGCTTCAGTTGGTGCATCAGTAAATGTTGCGACCTTAAAACAGGAAATAGAAGCTTATATTGATAATTCAACAATTACTGCGGATGAAGTTAATGTAAATGCTGATACTGCATCAAAGAAAATTGACGTATTGCTCGCTGCTGCAAGTGCCGGCGGATATGATATGAAAGAATCAAAAGAAGAAGGCAAAAAGAGCAACGAAGCAAAGGCAGAAGAAAATAAACCGCAAGAAGGCGATAAAACATCAACAGATAATAAAGACAAAGATAAAAATAAAGATCAACAAACAACAGACAACAATAAGAAATCCAAAAATATCGGAAACTGGATGGATATGCTTGATGAAGCAGGTGATGACGAAGAAGATGTTATGAACCTTAATAACCTATTCGATGAAAACAATGCTTCTGAACAAGCTCAATCATCAGTAAAGAAAAACAGTGAAACAATAAAAACTACGGATAAAACAGTTGATAAAGACGGAAAAGAAGCTGCACCAAAGATTGAAGAAGGCGGAGATCCGGAAAAAGGAACAAGCAACAAAGGTGCTATTACAGAAGATGCTAAAAAAGAGAAATCTAATGCTGATAAAATTACCGATAATAACAATAAAACACTTGAAGGTGATAGCAATAAAAAAGCAGATACAACAACAGCTTCTTCTAACTTTTCTTTAGCCACTGCAGGCTCTGTTGATATAACAAAAGATGAAACAAAAACGACTGCTAAAATTACAAATTCAACAATAAACGCAGGTAAAAAAGCAGAAGTCTCATCGAGTTATGATGCATTTGTAGTTGATGTAAACGGCGGTTTTGCCAAAGCAGGAAATGTTGCTGTAGGTGCAGGGGTAAATGTATATAGGAATTTATCAAAAACAAGTTCACTTGTTGAAAATTCCATAATTAACTTTACATCCGCTGATGCACAAGGGCTTAATGTATTATCAAATACAACTATAGGATTATATGATGTAACTGTCGGTATTGGTGCCGCATCAGATGACGAAAAAGGATTAAAAATAGCAGCAGGCGGTTCATTTGGCTGGAATACATTAAAAAATACCGTTTCTTCAAAAATAAATAAATCAACTGTTCAGAAAGAAAATGATGCAAAAAATCCGAATGTAACAGTAGAGGCAAAGGATAATTCTAAAATTTGGAATGTAACCGGCGGTGTTGCCTTTTCTAAAGGCGGTCAAGGTTCAACGGGTATTGGCGGAGGTATCGCAGCAACAGTTGACTACAGTTCAAAAGATATCGTTGCTGAAATAATAAATAGTAACATATTAAATGCTGGTGATGTCAAGGTAAATGCTGATTTAACACAGGATTATAATACTATTGCTATAGCTGCGGCTCTTGCAACAGGCTCTCAATCAAGCTACAACTTTGACGGTGCAGTTAATACAGAAGTTAATACAAACAAAGTAACCGCAAGAGGCAAAGATTCTAAAATGGTTTCAGAAGGTGATGTTTCTATTACTGCAACTGAAAATGTAACAAATAAAAGTTTAGCAGGCGGATTAGATTTATCAACTTCTCAATCAGGAGTCGGTGTCGGTATCGGTGCAATTGTTAATGTTGACAAACCTACTATTACTGCTGAGTCTGATAATTTAAAAGTAGAAAAATCGAATTCCATAGATATTAGTGCAAAAGAAATAGAAGATTTAAAATTCTTAGCCGTAAACTTGGGAATACAAACAGGCGGCGGTCATACAATAAATGTAAACGGAATAGCTAACGTATTTATATCAGAAATAGTTGCACAAGCTATTAATAGTTCAGTATTAAATTCAACAGGAAATGTTGGCATAAATTCTATCTATGATAATACTCTTCAAGGTATAACTGCTGTCGCAGGCGGTTCAATGAACGGAAATGCTATTGGTGCAAACTTACTGGCTAATGTTTATAACAACCACGTTACGGCAGAACTTCAAAAAGGTTCTAAAATAAATACAGACGGTGATGCTTCCGTAAATGCGAGAGCTTCAGAGGATATAGTTCTAACACCTGTAGGTTTAACTCTTTCAAATGGCGGTTCTGCAGTTGCCGCAAATATAAATGCTAACGTATTTGTTGACACAATTAAAGCTCAATTATATGGCGAAGTAGAAAAGAGCGGAAATGTTCTTGTAAACGCTTCAGATATTACAAGCCTGATAACAAGAGGAGGAACACTAAAACTTTCAAATGGCGGTTCTGCAATAGGCGGAAGTGTAAATGTTGATGTTTTAGATAAAACCGTTACTGCCGAAATTAAAGATACAACAGTAAATTCATCAGGTGATGTAGATGTTTTTGCAAACAGTATAAATTCTTTTGGCGGAACTAAAAAAGATGACGGAACTTATGACGTTGCAACAATTGATGATGCTAAAAAGATTACCGATAAAGATAAAGAAGGAAACGTAAAAGATTTTGCAACAAACAATGATTTCAAAAATTGGAACATGTTTTATGATTTGAGTGCAAGTTTCCAAGCTTCTGTTTCCGGCGCTATTGTAGTAAAAGTTATAGATAATGAAATTAATTCTACTGTTAATAATTCGACAATTAATGCAGGAAATTTGAATATCAGAGCAAATGATTATTCAGTAGCAAATGCCATTATCGGCAGACTTTCGTACGGAGGAACAGCATCAGTAGGTGCTAACGTATTTGTTCTTGCAGGAAGTTCTGATGTCAACTCAAAAATATTAAACGGTTCTAAAATAAATGTTGGAGAGGATACAGTTATTGCCGCTGATTCTACAAAGAAATCTACTCTTATATCAGTAGGAGGCGGTGCCTCAGGAACTGCATCCGTAAACGGAAGTGCGGTTGCTAATGTTATAAATGATACTATAACTGCTAAAATTGATGACGGTGTAAATATAGAAACCGGTGAACTTGACGTTAATGCAAGCAGCGACAACGATTTAAAAGGATTGATTGTTAATGCGTCCTTTGCCGGAACTGCAGCAATAGGTGCTGTTGTTTATATAAACAAACAAAAATCAGAAACTTATGCTCAAATTGGTACGGATGGACAGAGCGGTGCAACAATTAAAGCCGAAAAAGATGTAACCGTAAAATCTCAAGCAGATGATGAGTTTTCAGCACTTCTAGTTAACATAGGCGGTGCAGGAACCGCAGCAATCGGTGCAACCGGATTATTGAATTTTGTTGATTCTACCGCAAAATCAGGAATATATAATTCAAATGTAACAAGTGAACAAGGGAAAGTTGATGTTATAGCAGACAGAGGTTTTAACAGACAGGAAAAAACAAGTGTAAACCCATTTAGAAGCTGGTTTAAAGATACTTCTGTGTACAAAACTTCTGGAAAACCGAATTCTAACGGTACAACAGATACAGAGTCTAAGGGCCTTGAAAAAGAAGACATAGAGAAGCTTGCACCTAAAGTCGGAGTATTCAGTGTCGGAGCATCAGGTACTGTTGCAGTAAACGCATCTGTTATATCAAATGATATGGAAGGACATATTACTTCCGAAGTTAAAAATTCAACTGTTTCTACAGAAGAAGGTTTGAATGTTCTAGCAAAACAAGATTTTACAAATTTTGATGCTATGGCAGCTGTTGCAGGTGCAGGTAATGTTGCAATCAATGTTTCAGGTATAATAAATGTTCTTGAAGATACAATAACTGCTGAAGTAAATAATACAAAAGTTACAAAAGGCGGAGTTGATGTTGATGCGAAATCCGTTATGGAAGTAAATCAGGTTGTTATCTCAGGACAAGGTGCCGGAGTTGGTGCAGCTGTAGGTGCTTCTGTCGATGTAAATAAAATTAATGATCATGTATATGCTTATGTTAAAAACGGCTCTGAAATCCATGGCGGAACAGATGTTAATGCAGAACACGCTATTGAAATAAATAATATATTACTTGGCGGATCTATTGGAGGTACTGGTTTTGCAGGGAACTTTATTCCTGTTATAAATACATACACAGGAACAACCATTGCACAAGTAATCAATTCTAACGTCAATGACGGTGATATAAGCATAACAGCTAACGATTATGTTGATAACTTCTCAGCTGTAGCAGGTCTTTCAGGAATGGGTGCCGGTGCATCGATGAATGGTTTCTTAATCAGAAATGATTATGAAAATACTGTAGAAGCAAGTCTAAAAGATATAAATATAGATACAAATAATAATATAAATATATCTTCATCATCTGTTGTTGATAGTGAAAATGCATTAATGTCAGCAGCAATTACGGGAATGGGTGCTGGTGTAAGTATAAATATTATAATTAACTTAATTGATTCAACAGTTAAGTCATATATTGAAGATACCGTTATTACAAAAGCGGGTGATATAACATTAACTGCAAACAAAGACAAAAGAGACCATATCCATAACCTTACAGGAAATGTAGGTGTAGCAGGTGTTGGCGCTTCAGCATCTACTAACTTAATTTATAATCTGTATGAAAATACTACATTATCTTATGTAGAAAAAACCGATATTCAAAAAGCAGCAAACTTAACAGTTGAAGCTCATGGAGATAAACTGTTTGAAGCGAATAACTATGGTGTTACTTTCGCAGGAGTTGGCGGTGCAGCTTTGGTTGATGCTGTAGCTAATCAAATAGAATCAGAAACAAGAGCTTACGTTTTAGCAAATTACAAGGATAAAGACGGCAATGCTAAGGACATCAATGTTGATAACGAAATAAATGTAACAGCAGATGACACAATTGTTGCAACTTCTGATATGGGTTTTGCGGCAGCTGCAGGATTAGGTGCAGGTGCCGGTGTTAATGTAAATGTAAGCAACTATAATGAAGTTGTAAGTGCGGAAATATTAACTGATGCAGATAATAAAGTAAAAGCAAAAAATGCTAATATAGCTTCAAATGTAGTTTATGCCCTTAAAAATTCAATGTCAGGACTTGCAATGGGTATGGGCGGCATAGCAGGTGATGTTTCCGTTATTAATTTAGGAAAAAGAGATGTTGTAAACAGCAAAGAAAGAGAAGACAGTAAAATTAATGAAGCATTAAGTAATGTACAATTACAATACAACAGAGCGACAACAACCGAAGATAAAACTGTCGAGAAACCGGCTGGTGACGGCAGATTTAATGCAACAACATCTTCTAAGGATAAAACAGGTGCTATTGCACGAGTAAACGGTAATTTAGAAACCACAGAAGATATTAAGCTTGATTCAAAAACCGTTTTGCAAGGTGTTGGTGAAAAAGGAAAACTAACTGATACTTTAACATTTGATAACTTGAGTATTATAATGGCAGGTTCTGCTGCAGGTGTAGGTGTTAAACTTGTTGATTTTTCAAATAGTACTGATGCAGAGATTGCAGGTGGAAATGTAAAAGCAGGTGGAAATATTAATCTTAATGCAGAATCAGTCAATGATGTAAAAATTACAAACAAAGAATATTCTGCCAGTGGTTTTTCTCTTGGTGGTGCAGTAGGTATTTATGACAATAAAGCTTTAACTAATGCAAAAATTACAAATGCAGATGTTAATGCTGAAAATGTAAATATTAATGCAAAATCATCAAATAAAGCTGATGTTTCAAGCGAAGCATTCACAGTGTCTGCTGCAAAAGTGAATGTTTCTGTTTCAAAAGTTATTGACAAAAATGTTACAAACGCAATAGTTACGGGTGATACAAATATTACGGCAGACAATTTGAACCTTCATGCGACAGGAAATTCTGATGTTGCATCATCTTTACAATCAACTGTTTTATCCTTTGCAAATATTGCTGTTATTGACAGCAGAGTTGATGAAACAGCCGTAACCAATGCAATTATCAAAGATGTAAATGGTGAAATAAATGTTTCAGGATTAAATTTAGTTGCATCTTCAGATAAATTGGTTGCATCTACAAGTACAAATACTACTTCTATATCAGGGCTTAATATAGGAGTAACCAACTCCGGTGCAAATATGAATGCTACAATGAGAGCCGGTATTGACAGCATAAAAACTCAAGATGATAAAAAAGGTTTAACTATAAATAACAGCGGTAAAACAATTATCTTATCAGGTGTAAAAGTGTCTGATGAACAAATGAAAAACATAGCTGATTTAATTGAAAATAAAGCAATAGGCTCAGCAACAGCGGAAGCAAAAGCATATATTGAAAACAAGGTTGTTAGCTTGTTTAGTGGTAATGGAGTAAATGCAAAAGCTATAAATAATGTTATATCAAATGCAATAATGAAGTCTGATAACCATAATGCAGATTCTCTAAAAATGCTTGCAAAAATTGACGAACAAGCAAATGCCGAGCTTAGCAGTTTATCGACAGCGGCAATCAATATAGGTGTTTCTGATCTTGTAACAGAGGTTACAGGTACTGTAGGAGTTGATGTCGCAGGGGTAAATACTATTGCAAAAGCTGTTGATATTGAAGTTGACAGTAATGTTGAAAGTTCACATTCATTAGAATCCGCTTCTTATGGTATTGCCTCCGGCAGCGGTCTTGGTATGACTGCTGATGTCAAATCCAATACAACTTTGAATATCGGCGGAGAATTAAATGCTGATACGGTTGATATTACAACTAATACTAACAGACTTTCAAAAATAGATTATTCTTCTTCCGCAGGAGGAGGTATTTCAATAACAAGAATCAGTGTAGATAATAAGGTAAACGGAGAATCTGTAATAAACTTAGACAATTATACTCCGTCAAAAGATTATGCTAATAAACTTACAATATCTCATAATTCAGAAAATACACAAGATACAGTTTCATCATCTGTTTCAGGCGGTGCTTTAGCTGTAGCAGCTGCAACTGTTGGTGGAGAATTGGGCAGTAAAACAAATTTGAATATTAAAAACTCTGATATTCAAAATGATAATGATATTAATATTTCAGTAAATAATACAAACATTGTAAAAGATTCCGCATCAATGACAAACGGCGGTGTTGTAGCAATAACATCAAATAATGTAAATCATACTTACGGTTCAGGAACTGCGATAACAGTTGATAATTCAAAAATATCGGCTAAAAATATTATAATGAAAGCTATTTCTAAAGTTAAAAACGCAAGAGAAAATGATTGGGTTGATTACAGAGGAGCTTCTTACGGATTTATAGCAAGCAGTGATACTAAATTAACTAATACTATTAATCAAACAAGTGAAATTGAATTTAAGAACGGTGCAGAAGTTAACGCAGACGAGAATGTTAATTTAACTGTTAACACTGATGCTAACTTTATGCAAAAAATTGATTCTTCCGGTGCAGGATTTGTTGCAGTACCAAAATCTACTAATAAATTGATTACTAACAATACAAACAGAGTAGCAATAGATGAAACATCATCAGTTTCAGCAAAACGCTCTACCGTATTTGATTTTGATTCAAATAACACATTGCACACACGTTCTTATGCAGATGCAAAAAACTTTGCAGGAAAGCCTGTCGCAAAATCATATTTAACATTAAATGTCAACAATAAACTTGAAAACAAAGGTAAAATTAATGCAGGAAGTGTTGTTGATATAAACTTTATGGATAACTCAAAAAATGATTTAAACCAATACGCTCATACCGATGCTGATGCAGCTGTTGCAACTTCAGATCAGGATGGTTCGTTAACAAGAACTTATAAAAATCTTATTAATGTCGCAAAAAATGCTTTAATAGCTTCTAAAAAGGATATTGATATAAACTATGGTTCAGGAAAAGAAACTCTAAACTCTGAGATTTCATACAGATCTACAAGCTACGGTTTATTTGGTATTCCTATTACCGTCAGAGGTCATTGGAATAAAATCTCAGGCGGACCAAGTCACAAATTGGTTCTTGACGGTGAAATGAAAGCCGGAGAAGGTAATAACAGATACATGAAGATTACTTCTGACGGTAAGGTTGATTTAACATCATTAACAGGATTTGGTAAGGGTGATTATTTCCTTTCAGAAGATGTTACCGGCGATAGCAGTGATATAAAGAATAACACAATCAAAATTTTACAGGCAAGAATTAATGAAATTAATAAACAAATTGAAGAGCTTGACAAAACTATCTCGAAAAAAGAAAAAACAATTGATATGCTTGATAAAACAATCAAAAATATTGAAGCGATGGAAAATGAGTTGAATAATCCTAAATATACACAGTTGTCTTTAGAAGAATTTGAAAAAGCTGGTAATGATGATTATAAAGCTCTTGTTAAAAAAGCATTGAGCGATAATAATGCCGGAAGTGTTGATTATGAAACAATCACTACAGAATATATTGCTTATGTAAAAGAAATGAGATCTCAAATTGAGCAAGCTAATGATAAATTCTATACAGACGGAATTGAACCGTCAGTTAAAGAATCTGATATTAAGAATATTGCCGAGTTTATAGATTATAAAAAAACCGGTGATACTACAAATATTTATAAAAATTTAACTGAACAACAAATAAAAATATTATCGGATAATGCAGATATTGTAGCTAAAAGGCTGACTGAAACCGAAAAAGGTAAGTATAATGTGTATAACGATAAATATATTCTTGTTCCTTCATTTACAGTTCCTGACGCGACTTCAGCAACAGGAACAAAAGAGATGACGGAAGCCGAAGCTCTGAGTACAATAAAAACATTATTTGCAGATCAGTTAGCTATAATGAAAAACGATAAAGCTAATGATCTAAAAGAAAAGAATTTATTAGTAAAAAATTCAAAAACTCAAGAAGAAAATTTACTGGCAATAGTATTCTCAAAGATTGATACAATTGGGGATATACCATATTTTGTAGAATTAGCTGACATAGCAACAGAAGCATCAGGTATTTATATCAACGGAAACATTAGCGATGTAAATGATATTACGGGCAGTGGTGAATTTAGAGTTGATAGTCCAGCACTTACTGTTGATAACTATTCTACAAGAAGTGTAATTGTAAACTCTGTTATGTTTGGCGATGGTACTCATAACGGTTTAATAATTAATGGAAAAGGCTATTCTGATTACATGAATGATGATAACAAAGTAATTGGTACAAATGACGGTGTTCACTACAGGAGCATTGGAGTTGGCGGAAATGGTGATGTAAAAATCACAAATTATTATGATGTTTTAAATCCTTTTGCAGGTACTCTTGATGTTCCTCATAATCTTCAAACATCAGATATTACAATGCAAAGACCAATATTAACAAGCGGTAAATTGGATATATTTAATGATAGCGGAGATATTATCGCATTATCTGATATAGAAGCAGGAAGCAAACATTTAGTATCGACACGCGGCAATATTCAAATCATGCCTGATAATAAATTTACCTTCAAAAAAAATGATAGCATGTTTGCCGGAAAGAACATTCGTATAACCGGAAAAGAAGCTGATATGGAAGAAGGCGGTACTATTCAAGCAGGTTATAGGGAAAGAAAACTTGTTATAACAGATGAAATGTTAAAGCCGAAAAACTTGGTTCTTGATCCTACTACAGGTGAAACTAATATGATTGATTTGGGTGCTACACCTTATTTAGGTGATGCAAACGGCAATAATATCAAAGCAATCTATAAAGACGGTCAAATTTATGTATTTGGTATAGACTATACGAATGGTACAGTTGATATGGATATCCAAAGCGGCTCTGTTGCATCAAATATTATAACAAAGAGCGGCGGCACCCCTATTACAATTAAAAATGATACAAACAAAGTTGTTAATATTTCAAAGATTTTCAATCCTGTAAGTCATGGTGATTTTTATATGGCAGGTGAAGCTGATTATTCAAACCGTCAGCATAAACCTATAAATCTTTCTAATAGTGCAGGCGCAATTAACATTGATTCTAACGGAGGAATTAATTTTAATTCATACATAGCAAACGAAAGCGGCAATATAAACATTACAAATAAAAATGGTGATATTACTATATATGATGAAATAATGACATATATGGATGACATTATTGTTTCGCAAAACAATGGTAATGTAATAAACGGAATATCAGATAAAGTTTTAGACAAACATTATAGTGTCAATTTTGCAGATTATGATAAATGGGAAAAAATATATATTCCGAATTTTGTAACTTGCGGTAACTTAGTATTAAACGTAATTGACGGTGATATAGGTGTAAATTCTAATCCGAACGCAAAAATCGGTATAGATGCAACCACTAGAGATTATACTGATTCTTTGAATGTAGGAATAGTAGGAACAATTATTGCAACAGCTAAAAACAATACAAAGACTGATAAACGCTTAATAAATCTAAGAGGTCATTATTCAAATCTTAATCTTAAAGATGTAACATCTGATGGTGATGTAATTTTAACGGCAGCAGATTGGAGTACACCAGATTTAAGACCTACACCTAAAAACGATGAAGAATACTTTACAGGATATTCTATATTGAATGCTTCTGAAAATGGTTCTCCTATAAATGGTCAAAATGTATCATTGATATCAAGCAATACAATAGGCTCTGCAGATAAGAAAATGGTTATAAATCAAGATACATTGACTAATAGTGGAGCAAAAGTAAGCTTGGAGGCAGAAAACAATGTGTATGTTGATTTGAAATCTAATTCAAATAATCCTCTGCATATAGATTCAATAATATCAAAACGTGGTGATATAGATTTAACGAATGCTACAAATTCAATAATTAACTATATTACTTCAGGCGGTGATTTACATATACTTGAAACAGGTAAAGAACTTACAATATATAATATTGGCGGAAATGCTATAGGCTTTGATGATATTTTATATCCTCACGATAATATAGGAAACGGCACAAATGCTGCAGTTCCTCAATCAATCGAGATTGAAGTTCTTGATGCACTTGGCGGAAGTGATGCTAATTCAACACTTAAGATTTATACAGCTTATGTACAAGGCAGAAATAACGGTCAAGGAGAATATGATTCAAAAGGCAGACAGATTGCTGATGTAAGCTTGATGGCAGATAATATTTACGTTAACTCAGCTAATGCAAGAACTTCCGGAGTGTCAACAAAGAAATATGTAAATGGCTATAAACCTACTGATAAAACATATACAGATACACAACTAGGACTTGTCGGTGATACAATTTATAAAGCGCAAGGTCTTAACTCTTATGGTCAAGGTAAGGCTTTAGTTCTTGATGTAAAAGGTGTAAGTAAGGAGTTCGTAAATAGTAATGCAAATTCAGCAACAAGAACTAACTACAATGTTCAAAAGCCTGTAGCGCAAGATCCTAAGTTTTTAAATACAAATAATCAAATAAAAGATTATGATTATAGAGCCAAGAACGCTGTTATATCTGTTAATAACAACAGTTCTATAAATAGAGGTGTCGTTATGAATTCTATATATGCAGATGATGCTTATGTTGACACGAAGAATGATAACTTAAAAGTTAAAGACGGTTATATAAAAGACTATGGTGAATTTTCAAATATTGATAAGAAGATAACTGTTGATAATGACTACAGACGCAGATTAAGAGATGCTGATACTCAATTATATACAGCAAAAACAGGTTCATTTGCTTTAGGATTAGACAAATCTATTAACATGAAAACCACAGCGCCTATTGTAGGAAATGATTTTTATGAACTTGCTAATGATTACCAAAGTGAAGGCAACTTTGTAAACAGAAGCAGAAAAGACAGTAAAACTTTAAATGATAATGTTGACAGATACAAAGCTTTAGATAGACAAAACTACAAAGAAGAATTAAAACGTACTTCTATGAGATTTGATACAACTAAAGATACAGGTTTAACATCTAATTACAAAATATATGACATATCTACTACCGGTGCTATGATTAAGAATGACACTAACTTAAAAGTTGGTGATAAAACAAATATAAGAATTGCTTTTGATGACATAGATGTAACTTTAAAATCAAAAGTTGTAAGTATAACAGGCGATAGAGCAGGAGTAGAATTTGTTGATATAACGCCTGATGTTGCTAATAAGATTTTATACAGATATATGCAGAAACAAAATACTATGAAGATAAGTAAAAAGTAAACGAAAAGGAGAGAAAAATGAAAAAAGTATTATCATTAACATTAATGGCATTAATTTTGGGTTCAGGATTAGCTATGGCAGAGCAAAGAATTGCGGTAGTTGATGTACAAGCAGTTGTTTCAAAATCAGCCCAAGTTCAAGCACTAAAGAAAGAACAACAATCAAAAATGCAAGACTTGGAAAAATGGTTAAAGACAGCTCAAGCTGATGTCCAAAAACAACAAACAAAAGAAGGCAAAGAAAAATTATTAAAGAAATATAACACAGAATTCGGAAAAAAGAAAGAAGCAATTGCCAAAGATTATGCTGCAAGATTGCAAGCTGTTGATAAGAGCATAACAGATACAATTGCTACCCAAGCAAGGTTAAAAGGTTATAATATGGTAATATCTAAAGGTGTAGTTGTATTTGGCGGAGATGACATTACTGCTGATGTACAAAAGGTTGTCAAATAGGTATATGTAAATAATAAGTATATAGAAACAAGAGGACTCTGTATTGTTGCAAGAGTCCTTTTACTTTCAAGCTTAAAATGAATATTTGAACTTCTTTAGAACTTTAAATTATTATTGACTTCCGACTAGCTTCCATTCAAAACGGACTTTTTGTCCGGAAAGTGTCATCGGGGAATGTGGCTATATATTTAGGTTATGGCGATTCGGGCGGATTTATAGTGGAAAGTTGCCGCCAAATTGTGGACAATAAAGTGACTTTCTGAGTAGTTTCAGTCAACCACTCGAAAGAGGGTAAAGTTCAAACAAAAAGCCGAAAGGCGGCAGAAAAATATTTTTTCAAATGTCCCATTAAAACCCACCCATCTACACTGATAATCTACAATAATCTACACCCATTTATAGAGAGTATCATGAGTATCTATATACACAAACTCTTAAAACTGCCTAGGTTGTCTTGCTGCGCTCGCATTAAACGTGCCTACGTGTTTTGCTTCAAAGAACTTCGTTCTTTTTGCAGAAACTACTTCTCACAAAACGATACTTAATCGTTTTGTTCGGCAGAGTGCACTCTGCTCGCTTGCGCTGGGCCCGAACCTGTGAAGTCTTAAAATACTTGCTATGTCACTATTCATCTTAACTCTCTTTTTTAACAAGTCAAGTCTATAAGACAATAATAGTGCATGTTTTAGACACATTTTTAACATGGGCTGAAAACGAACCGATGACAAAATTTTAATTCGAAATTCGTTTAATATGGAGTGTAACTCCGGATTAAACGAAAACAGATTTTTTTACAGACTTTTACCTAATTAATACGCTTGGGTTGGATATTCGGTTTGTTTCGTATGTCCGATATTTGTTTATTATATATTCTCAATTTCTGTAAAATCAACTCCGCCCAATGCTTGATAAAGATTGATTGCAGAAATTATCTCATTGATTTTTGCGGAAACTGTTTGCATTTTAGAAATTATAAGTTTTTGTTCCTGAAACATTATGTCTAAATTATCAGCCGTTCCGGCGTCTTCTCTAATAATAGTATATTTCATCTCTTTTTCATCATTATTTAATCTATCGTCAACAACATTTTTGATATTTTCTGCTGTTTTCATTGAATACAAGGCATCATTTGTTTCTTGAATAGCTGTCAATATTGTTTTTTCATACCTTTGAGTTGCTATCTCATACTGGTCTTTTTTCAACTTTAAGAGTTGTAATTTTCTTCCGCACATAAATAAATCCCAAGCAGGAACTATCCCTAAATCAGCTAAAAACTTATGAGAGGAAGATATGTTATACATATTAAATCCTAAGTTGCCTGTAATTATAAATTTCGGGAGTAAATCTCTTCTAGCAACTTTTACGTCAATCCCGATCTTTTCCAGTTCAAGTTCTGATTTTATTTTATCAGGTCGTTTTTCAATTACATCAAATTTGATTTCTTTTGGCGGAATAAATGCAATATTTAAACTATCAAACTCAGCCCTTTCAATAGATTCAAAAGCTCTATCCGACAGTAAAACTGATAACTGATTTTTTAATAAATCTTGTTTTTCCGATAGTTTTTGTAATTCTTCCTTCATATAGGTCAAATTCTTTTGAGCTTGTTCAATGTCAGAAAGGGTTGCTGTTCCAAGTTCATATTTTGTTTTATAAGAGTCTATAATTTTATTTTGCAATTCAATAAGTTCCTTTTGATAAGAAATCAATTTATCCGTCCTGATTAAATTGTAATAATCAACGGCAAAAGCTGATGAAATATAAATATACGAGGCTCTTTCATCTTGTTTTATCATCTCTAATTGTTTCTTTTTGGATTTTGTAATCAGATGATTTTTGCCCCAAATATCAATTTCATAATTCATTGTAAGAGGTAATAAATAATGGGTTTCTGCGTAATTTGGGATTTTGACTTCACCGAATAATTCATCTGATGAACTAAAAATTCTCCCGACATAACCTTGAAAACCGACATGCGGAAGCTCATTTGCGAACGACATTTTAACGATTCTGTTTCCTTCGTTGACTTTCAAAACTGCCGCTTTTAAGTCGTTGTTATTCTCGTAAACCTTAATTAAATTATCAACTAAAATATCGTCATTAAACTTTTGCCAAAAAGACATATTCATATATTCCGTTGGGTTTGTAACGGCAAATGTCGGCACCATACACAGGCTAAGTATAAATATTAAAATTGCTATTCTTTTCATTTCGGGGTGTCTCCTCTTGTTATTATGATAACATAAAAATATTAAATGCAACTTGATTTATTATTTTTATCAGTTATTATAATAACTATGTTGAAGGAGATTTTTACAAACTTAATAGGTAATGCAATAGTAGCATCAGGTAGAGCTATAAAGGTTCATAATTTGGACTTGTATGCAAAAAACGGATTTGAGATTACTCCAGAGCAGTACATGGTACTAAATATGATTGAGGATGATAATCCCCCAAGTCAAAATAAGTTGTGCAAATTATTATGTAAAGACAAATCTAATATGACACGCATAATATCTGTTTTGGAAGAAAAAGGTTTGATAACGAAAGAACAAACTCCAAAGACTAATGTTATTAAAATAACAGACAAAGGACGAAGTCTAAGAGCCGAGATTACTCCTATTATGACAGAATCACGTAAAAATTACCTCAAAGACATAACACAAGACGAAATGTACACTTGTGTAAAGGTTTTGGAACAGATTAGGAAAAACATTGAACAAATGGAAAATTGAAAGTTGAAAATGGAAAATTATTTAATTCGCTGCGCTCATATATTGTTCAAGATATAACCAGTTTTAATAAAAGAAATTTTATAACAATTTTCAATTCTCCATTTTCAATTTTCAATTAAAAACCATTTACCATTTTTGAATTGGGAGAAGAAAAATGCCGAAAAATAGCAGAAAAAGAAAAGAAGAAGATGTTTTTGAAAAAGAGGCCAGAATAAGACTAAACAAAAGAAGAAGAAAAAACTTAAAAAAATACGCAAAGAAAAGAGTTTTGATACCGGCAGGTGTTGTCTTATTTTTTATTTTATTTGGTTTGCACGCATTTATTACCTCTTTAAGTTATCAATCAACGGATGATGCTTTTGTTGAAGGCAGATTTGTTCAGATAGCACCAAAAGTTTCAGGACAAGTCATTTCTTTAAAAGTAGACGATAACGATTATGTTAAAGAGGGGGATTTATTATTGGAAATTGATCCGTCCGATTTTGAAAATAAGGTTAAAGAGTTAGAAAGTGCCTTAAAAGAAGCAAAAGCCAATAAAAACGTTTCAACAAGTGATATTGATAAATCAAGTGCTAATTTAGCTGATGCAAATAAAAATTTAGAGTTTGCCAAAAAAGATTTTGAACGGTATTCAAAATTGCGGGATAACGGGCTTTGCACAAAGCAAGAATATGATTCTGCCGAAACAAAATATAAACAAGCATTGGAAAAACAAAATGCAACTCAGGCAATGTTAAAGTCTACAAAATCAAAAGATGATGCGACAGGTGCAAATATTGATAAAATAGAAGCACAGCTTGCTCAGGCAAAATTAGATTTATCATATACAAAGATTTATGCTCCGCAGGATGGTTATGTTTCTGCCCGTTCTGTAGAAATGGGAAATTATGTAAATAAGGCTCAGCCTTTAATGAGTGTAGTTTCACCTAAAATATGGATTGTTGCAAACTTTAAAGAAACTCAAGTCGGTAAAATGAAAAAAGGTCAGCCCGTTTCAATAAAAATTGACACTTACCCGAATAAAAAATTTAAAGGTAAAGTTGATAGCATTCAATTAGCATCAGGTGCTAAAGCAAGTTTGTTCCCGCCTGAAAATGCGGTTGGAAGTTATATAAAAGTTGTTCAGCGAATTCCTGTAAAAATTGTGTTTGATGAAGATGTTTCTGACTATACAATAGCTCCTGGGATGAGCGTTGTACCGAAAGTTAAGATTAAATAATAGAAAATTGAAAGTTGAAAATGGAAAATTATTAAATTCGCTACGCTAATATATTATTCAAGATATAACTGGTATGAATAAAAGAAATTTTATAACAATTTTCCATTTTCCATTCTCAATTTTCCATTCATAAAAGGATAAAAAGTGGACGTGTTAAATCAAGAAATAAACCCTAAAAAAGCACCTTTGTGGCTGTTATCACTTGTTGTTGTAATGCCTACTTTCTTTGCATTCCTTGCAACAAGTTCATCTAATGCTGCACTAATGCATATAGCAGGTTCATTCGGCTCAACTGCAGACGAAGCAAAATGGGTTGTAACAAGCTATATGATTGCAAACGGAATATTTTTACCTTTGACAGGGTGGTTAGAAAGGATGTTAGGCAGACTGAACTTTTTAAAAATATTTATCTCAATTTTTACTGTAGGTTCTGTTGTATGCTCTTTTGCACCGAGCCTTTTGGTTTTAATTATAGGAAGAATTATTCAAGGAGTTGGCGGCGGGGTTTTAATGCCATTATCTCAATCAATATTGTTACAGGAATTTCCCGAAAATCGAAAAGGCGATGCTATGGCGATTTTTGTATTTTCGATTATGGTTTCGTCTATTATGGGGCCGACTGTCGGCGGTTTATTAGTTGATAACTTTTCTTGGCAGTGGATATTTATAATTAATATTCCGATAGGGATTTTATCTTTAATCCTAATTCCAATGATAGTAAACGATACAACAAGAAGCAAGAAAAAAGAGAAAGTCGATTTTTTAGGTGTAGCTTTTTTGATTTTATGGCTGTTTTCAATGCAGGTTGTACTCGATAAAGGTCAGCAATATGGCTGGTTTGATTGTACTTGGATATATTGGTTGTCTGTTTTTTCTTTAGCTATGATGTTTGCTTTTATAGTTTGGGAACTTGAAATAAAAGAACCTATTGTGAATTTAAGAGTATTTAAAAACTCAAATTTTGTTGTAGGAACGATTTTGGGTGTCGTATTAAATATGATGGTTTGTGCCACAATGATTTTACTTCCTCAATTTTTCCAAAGTTTAATGCATTATACGGCATCTGATACGGGAATTGCTCTTGCAACAAGAGTTTTTGCGGTTGTAATTTTGTTTTTTATAGGAAGAATTTGTGCATTGTATGATATCAGATATGTTATCGCAACGGGATTTTTAATAATGGGAATATCTATTGCACTGTGCGTTGATTTGAATTTAGCCGTAAATCCCGAGTGGATAATTTTATCAAACATAATGTTTGGAATAGGTTCAGCTACAGCTCTTGTGCCAATCTCAGGGGTAGCGTTGGGAACTCTTGCAAAAAACGATATTCCATCAGGAGCAGGTATTCACAGTTTAACAAAATGTGTAACAGGTTCTATAGCAACATCGCTTGCTTCCAGTTGGATAATCAGTTTATCCCAAGTTCATCAAAATTATTTGGTTAAGAATATGGGGGTAAGCAATATCAATTTTGTTAATCATTTTAATGCATTAAAATCTGCATTTTTACACCACGGAGAAGCTATTATTGCCGCAAAAAAAGCAAATATACTCCTTTATAAACAGCTCCTTGTTCAATCAAAACTTATGGCAATATCTGACTTGTTTGCCCTTTGTGCGATTTTGACATTTTTGATGATTCCTTTAGTTGTGTTATTGAAAGTTGGAAAGAAAATTGATAAGGATTAATCTATTTAATGTTTTTGTTAATAATTTCTTGAAAAATAAAATTTACTACAATATCATAAATTTAGTAAGGTATTTTTTTATCTAAGTTCGTGTTTGAACAGTTATTATCGACATTAGGCAATCAGCCGAAATGCCCCTTACAGGAAGAGGAATTTTTGGAAAACAACATAACGGAAGAAAGGCATGAGCCTTCCATAAATCCGTGGCTTGTTACAATACCTCTTGTTACGGCTGCCTTTTTGTTTGCACTAAATGAAACAATTGCAAATGTTGCACTGCCTTATATTGCGGGAACAATTTCTATAAGCAGAAATGAATCGACTTGGATTGTTACAAGTTACTTGGTTGCAAGTTCAATAATTATTCCGGCTATTGGGTATTTGTGCAAAGTTTTCGGAAGAAAAAAGTATTTTATATTCAGTATAGTTTTATTTACGGTTGCATCTTTGTTGTGCGGATTATCCCGTTCAATGCCTATGATTGTAGTATCAAGGTTTTTGCAAGGTATTGGAGGTGGAGCTATATTACCTTTGGTTCAGGCTATTATGATGGAAATATTCCCTCAAAAAGAGTGGGGAAAAGCAATGTCTTTGTATGGCTTTGCTTTTGTTATAGCACCTATAGTCGGACCTGTAATAGGCGGTTGGCTAACGGAAAATTGGTCCTGACCATGGATATTTTTGATTAACGCGCCTGTCGGACTTGTTTGTGCCGTTTCATTAGTAAAATTAATAAAAGATCCGCCTTATGCTAAAAAACAAGAGAATGCAAAAATGGATTTTTTTGCGTTTGGAATGCTTGTTGTTTGGATACTTTTATTACAGGTCGTTTTGGATAAAGGGAACGATGCGGGTTGGTTTGATGCTTCTTGGGTTTGTTGGCTTATGGGAATATCAACAACAGCAGGGATATTGTTTTTCTATACACAATTTAAAAATAAAAAAGACCCGTTACTTGATTTAAGATTATTAAAAAACTTGAATTTTTTGTTCGGAACTTTAATTCAAATGGTATTGTTATTCGTTTTAATTGCTTCTGCAATGTTATTACCATCTATGCTGCAAGGTTTAATGGGTTATACCGCATTTTTAGGCGGTGTTTCTATGATACCGAGAGGATTGGGAAGTTTAGCAGGGCTTATAATTCTGGTAACAGTAACGGGCAAAGTGCCGGAAAAAATATCTTGTTTTATAGGTTTAGTTCTTATTGGTGTAGGCGGTCTATTATTTGGTTTATTGAATATGCAAATTTCACTTGCAAACGTATTCTTGCCAAACTTTTTATACGGAACGGGAATGGTTATGTCTATGACTCCTGTTATTAATCTTTCTTGTGCAACATTAAAAAAAGAAGATTTAACAATGGGAAGTTCTATGCAAAACTTGATGAAAAATTTGGGAGCATCATTCGGAACATCTATTGCAACAACTTGCATATCAAGATTTTCGCAAATGCACCAAAATATGATGGTGGGATATTTAAATGACTTGAACCCTATATTTGCTGAACGTGTTCATAATGCAACCATGCATATGGCGCAATATGTTGATTTAGACACAGCTCACTATATGGCTCTTAATCAAATGCACTTTGCATTACTTGAACAATCCACTCTTTGGGCATTTATTGATACGTTTAGAATCTTTGCTTTGGCAAGTTTTGTGATAATACCCCTGCTTTTATTGATGAGAGAAGTAGTGAATAAACAGAATTAAACATCCAAAAGTATCAGTTAGTTTGAGAATGAATTATCAGGGAGTTTAAGAGTTTTTATCAGTAAGTTTTGAAATATTTCCCCCGAAACTTAAAAAGTTTGAGAATTCTCTCAAACTTCCGGGGGTAGTTTTCTCAATCTCTATGATAATGAGAATTTGCTTATATTTTGACAAATTTTAATCAACCAATGACAAACATTTGTCTTTAATATCAAGTGCAATATCACGAGCCTGTTTTTCTTTTAGTCCAATATTTTTAGCCACTGCTAGAATATCCTCTAGACTTGGATTTTTGCCCTCACCATTGATTGTTGTTGCATGTTCTCCGTTGAATGATGAGCTATAAGTCAAATCGTATGCAGGTGAAAGGTGCCATTCTTTTCTATTTTCGTCATAAAGAAAAGAGAAATTCTTTGAATGATCATCTCTGTTGTGCGCAAAAACATTGAAACACATTAACCTATACAACTGCTCAATATCCTGATAATTCTTTGTTAATTCTAACGTCAATTTCATCAAAATATTATAATCAAGATTCGGCAGACGATGACTTGTTTCTAATAATCCGCTAACAGAAACCATGTGTACTTTTTTGCCGTTTTCCCTATCGAATCGTTTAATTCCAAAATATCCTGAGCAATTTTTGGATTCAAAAAGCCGAGTTTCGCTCATCTTTATTCCGCAGTCTTTTGCGACAAGTGAATATTTATATTCCTGTTCGCCTATATTTTTCGGATCCTGTGAGGATGGGAATTTTATTATCCAATCTTCTCCATTTATTTTTGTCAAAATTTTTGGTCTTGCACCGCCTGATGAACCGCCTAACTTAAATAGTTCATCTAAATTATCGGAATTTTGCGACTCTAATATTTTTGAACATTCTTGCGCAAGCTTGTCATAATCAGATTCTTCTTGTGGAGTTTCAAATCTGTGTTCAGGCTTATATGTCAAAGCTCCCATACCACTTTCTTGAACAACTGCAAGACGGTTTAAATTATCAATTTCACTTGGGTTGATATTGTTTTTTAGCAAAAGACGATCAACAAGCAATCTTCCCCAACCGCCAGGCAAACTGTCATTAAACACCCCAAATAGCCCCTCGAACGGTTCAAATTTTGGCAAATATACTTTTTTCTGTAACGGTAGTGAGAATGGCGAAATGCTAAAACCGGTAGCAAGCCACTCGTTATCATATTCAAATGCAACAAGCCTATCAGGAGTTTTAGCCAAAGTTCCGACTAATTTATCATTATAAAAAACTTTAAGGTATTTATAATCTTCCATATATTTACCCCTTAATTATCTCATCTATTGAAGCATAAGTTTTTTGTGTAAATAAATTTTCAAAGTCATTATCTAAATCAAGAGCAATAGCAATTTTAATAAAAGATTGCAAAGAAATCTCGTATTTTGTTTCAAATCTTTTAATGCTGCCAAGACTAACTCCGGATTTTTGCGCTAAAACTTCCTGCGAAATTTTTA
>CACYKP010000036.1 GCA_902775025.1 uncultured bacterium
TGAAGTATCGTTTTCCGGCTGATAAGATATGATTCGATGATTTATACAATCTATATTTTCTTTTTCTTTCTTTTCTCTCTCTTTCTTTATTTGCGTTTCGTTATCGTATGTAGGATTTTCCAACGTACGATTATCCAACGTACGGTTTTCGTATGATACATTTTTGTGTCCTAATATTTCTGACAGGGATTTTATATCAAAATCCGAAATTTCTATTGCTCTAATTGCAAATGTATGACGAAGTTCATGAAATTTTACCGGTGTTAGTTCATGTTTTTTCACAAATCTTGCAAAAAATTGTCTATAAACTCTTGGTTCTGTCGGGGTTGATTTCCCTGTTAAAAAATAGTGATTAGGATTATTTGTATAAAACTTTTTTATAATATTCATTAATAATGATGGTACGGGAATAGTTCTTTGCGAACTTTTTGTTTTGGGTGCGCCGATATGAATATAAGATGTTTTCTTTAATTTATCATAAATTCTTTGTACAGTTTTGTTGACAGTTATAGTATTATCGCTCAATGATATGTCTGACATTTGCAAGCCGCAAAGTTCTCCTATCCTCAATCCGGTAAATAATGTCAGTAATATTCCAACTGATTTTCTTGTTAAATTCAAATAAATTGCTTGTATCAGCATTTGTTCTTCGTCCTTGGATAATGCTATAACTTTTTTAATTGCCGAATCTTTTGGGTAGTCTATTAAATCCCAATTTAATGCGGCAATTACTCTTGATTTATATGCAAAATTTAATGTTAGCCTTAAGACAAGAATGATATCCCTTATAGTTTTTACTGTAAGACCGCCGGAATTATCAAGTCGTCCATTATTAAAAAGATAAAAAATAAATTCCTGAATTTTTGGTTCTGTTATATCGCATATTTTTTGTGTCCCAAAATACGGTATCAGATGATTTTCAACAATAAGTAAAAATCCGGCATAAGTTGATTGGGTAACCATAGCCTGTTTTTCTTTTAACCATAAATGTGTCAATGTTTTAAAAGTAGTGTTTTTTGTTAGTTTTGTCATAATAAATACCTCCTTATATCTATTTATTAAGGTATTTATAAGATTTCTTGACCTCAAGTTATCATCTTGAAGACAGGGGTAAATGTAATAAAAATACATGTGCCAACGCACGCAATGTCCCAAAACTCCGCTTTAAAGGGTATACCTATAATTATGATAAAATACCATTAAAAAATATATCTACTCGAATAAAAAGGGTTAATTCTGATTCTACAGCACCTATCATGATGATTTCTGCTAATTGTGGCTTTATAATGCAATCAGAAAAATATTCGCGAGATAATGCAGGTAAAAGTTTGACAAAATATACCATTATACATAAAGGTGAGCTTGCATATAATCATGGTGCTTCAAAAGCAAAACCGTACGGTTGTTGTTTTCAAATAGACGTTGATGAGGCACGTATTCCCTATGTCTATCATTGCTTTAAAATAGATAAAAATAATTATGCTCCATATATTGCCTTATATTTAAATAATAAATTACTTGAACGAGAATTGAGAAAATTAGTGTCTTCAAGCGTTCGTATGGATGGTTTATTAAATATTTCATATGAAGATTATACAAATATAAAACTAAATTTACCAAGATATGAAGAACAGAAAAAGATAGCATCATTTTTAACATTAATTGATAAGAAAATCGAAAAACAAAAAGAGCTTGTTGAACTCCTCAAGAAGTATAAAAGAGGATTGCTTTCAGCAATATTCAGCCAAAAATTGAAATTCAAAGACGATAACGGAAACGATTATCCGGCATGGGAAGAAAAATCTCTCGGAGAAGTAACAGGCAATATATCTTATGGCTTAAATGCTGCATCAAAAGATTATGACGGAGAAAATAAATATATCAGAATTACTGATATTGATGAAACTACAGGTAAATTTAATAATTTGGATATCGTTTCCCCAGATTGTGTTTTATCAGATGATTACAAGTTAAAAATTAATGACTTATTATTTGCCAGAACAGGGGCAAGTACAGGAAAGACATATTTATATAATGAAAATGACGGAAAGATGTATTTTGCAGGATTCTTAATAAAATTTTCTATAAAAAACGAATATTGTAGTAATTTTATTTTTTATATAACCCAAACTTTTAATTATAAAAAATGGGTTTCAATCATGTCAGCTCGATCTGGACAACCGGGAATAAATGCAAAAGAATATTCAAACTATAAATTTTCTTGCCCTGTATATGATGAACAAGTAAAAATTGCAAATATAATATCAAAGTTAGATAATATTATAGAAAAAGAGAATATTTTATTAGATTCTTATAATGATTATAAAAAAGGTCTTTTACAAAAACTGTTTATATAAACATCTGCTGTAACAACCCCTTTTTGTAAGTTTTTAAATTACTTAATATACATTCTTCTTGTTGGATTTTATTATCAAATTTTGATAAAAAATCTGATATTTTATTTTGTTCATCTTTATTTGGTATCATTAATTTTAATTTTGCTAAAGTCTGCTTGCTTATTTCTAAAAATGTTGAACCGTTGGCATATTTATAGCAAAAATGTTTTATAATTGGTTGGCAATAATATATAAATTCACTTGATGCCTCATCTTTAACAGGTATCAGTGATTGAAAACCTTGATTAGTTGTAGCTTCAATGCTCAAAATTGACATTTCTCCTAAGGTCGCACGAGTAGTCAATAATACAGTACCTATTGGTAATATTTTGGCAGAACTTTTTAATAAACCTAGTCTAGAAATCTTTCTATTACTGCTATCTGCATATTTTTTTATTATTTCTGTTGGTGTAAACCAATTGATATCATCACCCCAATATTTAACATTATTAGTATCTGGAGTTCCACCTCCTACAATTTTACAAATATCCCCCAATCTTTTTTCTTCCCATGCCGGATAATCGTTTCCGTTATCGTCTTTGAATTTCAATTTTTGGCTGAATATTGCTGAAAACAATCCTCTTTTATACTTCTTGAGGAGTTCAACAAGCTCTTTTTGTTTTTCAATTTTCTTATCAATTAATGTCAAAAAAGATGCTATTTTTTCTTGCTCTCGAAGATTGTTAGATATTTTAATTTTTATTCTCTCAATAGTTTTAGCACTTAAACTTGGTACCCCTGTTGACTCATCATATTTTTTCCAATTTATTGTATTAAATAAATAATATAAATATTTTGCATTATTGTTTTGAAAAACATCCGAATAGAATAATGTATCAACAGTCCAAAACGGAGTATCCATATACTGTGGTTTATTAATTGTTCCTTTTCTTCCTATTAAAACGCAAGGTTTATCCCATAAAAAAGTATTTGAGCGTCCTATTTCCCCGCTTGTTGCCAAAATCGGATATATTCCATCATTGTTCTCAATTGCCTTTTGATCTTTTCCGTGCTTAATTTTTAAAACCTTTTCTATTCTTTTTTCAACCCACTCGTCATTATACCCTTTAAAGCGGAGTTTAGGGACATTACATGTGTTTGCGCATGTATTTTTATTACATTTACACCTGTCTTCAAGATGATAACTTGAGGATACATTTTGTGAAAAATTTTTTGTTTCAGAATTAGTCACAAACTCCTCCTTGATTTAGAACACTTATAACAATTTGCTTCATTGTTTCCATTTCTTTTGGATTGCTTTCGGCAATTAATATGGTTAATGCAAATAAAGTTCCGTTATCAATGATAGGCAAATTATTTTTATACAAAATTCCATTTTTTTCTAAAAAGTACAAGAAGCAACTTGCCGCAATACGTTTATTCCCATCAGAGAAAGAGTGATTTTTAGTTATCAAATATAACAGCATTGCAGCTTTTTCTTCTAATGTCGGATAACAATCATTTCCGCCAAAAGTTTGATAAATTTGATTTACAGAACTTTCAAAACTATCATCTTTCGGATTTGCAAAAACATCAGATGCAAATTCCGATTTCATTTCGTTTATTACTGATAAAAATTCTTTAACAGGAATTATAACAGCTTCTTTTTGTGTAGAGCCTTTTACATCTAATGTTTTATGATCAAAGTTGTCAAGCAAATCAAGCCCTTTTGCAAAATTATCCAAAATTTTTGCGACTTGCTGTGCATCATCAAGTGATTCAATTTGATTTGTTAAACTTCTTGTTAGTAAACTTACTGTTGTTTGTAGAGTTTGTATTTTTTCCTGTTTATCACTTAATAATTTTTCATTAATTGCATAACCCTGTGTTAAATAATTTTTTAAAACATTTGTTGCCCATTTTCTAAAATTTGTAGCAATTTTTGAATTAATTCTATAACCGACAGAAATTATCATATCCAAATTGTAATAAGCTACATTATAGGTTTTTCCGTCGTTGGCAGTTGTTGCAAAAAATGCAACAACTGAATCTTTATCCAATTCTTCCGTTTCAAAAATATTTTTTATATGTCGTGATATTGTAGATTTATTTTTCTGAAAAACTGTTGCTATTTGGTCTAAAGAAAGCCATAGTGTATTGTCTCGTAGATTTACACTACATTCAATATTTCCATCGTTATTTTTATATATTGCAATTTGGTTTTCCATTATTAATTTTCTCCAAACGGGAAATCTAATCCCAATTCATCAAAAAACGGCTTCAACTCCTTATCAATATCTTTTATCTCCGCCTGAACTTTACGAATATCACTTGCAACTTCTTGTAAATCTACTTCCGGTTCAGGTTCAAAAGTATCAACATATCTTGGAATATTTAAATTATAGTCATTTTCTTCAATTTCTTCCATTGTCGCTATATGACAGAATTTTTCGATATCTTTTCTTTCCGTATAGGCATTAACTATTCTGTCAATATCTTCTTGAGAAATAGAGTTTTGCGCTTTACCTTGTGTGTAATATTTAGATGCATCTATAAAGCAAATATTATCACTGTTGCCGTTACGTTCTCTTTTTAACACTATACAACAGACAGGGATCGACGTTCCTTGGAAACAATTTGCAGGTAAACCAATAACAGCATCTAAATAGTTTAAATCTTTAACTATATACTTTCTTATAGTTTCTTCAGCATTCCCTCTGAACAATACTCCATGTGGTAATAAGACTGCTATTCTGCCATCAGAATCCATGTGATAAATCATGTGCTGAACAAAAGCAAAATCCGCAGTAGATTTCGGTGCAAGTTTACCATAAGCTGAAAATCTTTCATCATCTAAAAATTTTGAATTTGCACTCCAATTGGTAGAATATGGTGGGTTTGCTACTTGTACAGTATATTTTCTATCCTCATATCTTTCATCTTCAAGGGTATCACAATTTGTTATTTCAAAATTGTTATAAGGAATTCCATGAAGTAACATATTCATTCTTGCAAGGTTATATGTTGTACTTGTTAATTCCTGACCATAATATTGACCCACTTTTATATATTTACCTACTTGCAACAATAAACCGCCTGAACCGCAGGCGCAGTCAGAAACTGTTCTTGCTTCACTTAAACCGACAGTTGCAAGTTTGGCGACAAGTTTTGACATATTAACCGGAGTATAAAATTCTCCACCTTTCTTGCCGGCGGTTTGTGCAAACATACCGATTAAATATTCATATGCATCACCCAATACATCAAGTTCCATATTTTCTAAATGGAAATCTATTGTGTTAATTGTATTTAGGATTTTTGCAATTAATTTTGAACGATGAGAAACTTCTTTACCAAGTTTGGAAGATCTTAAATCCATATCTTCCCATAATCCTTCAAAATCTTCTTGGGAATCGTGTCCTTGTGTACTTTCAGATATTGAGTTTATTATCTTTTCCATATATTCAACATCAAATTCTCCTGTTTCAATTAATTTTATTACATGAGAAAAAAGATATTTTGGTTCTATGACATAACCCAAATAATCGATAGATTCTTCTTTTAAACCTTCTCTATATTCTTCATCGTCCCAAGCTTCTGCATAAGATATACCATCATCCTTTAAAAGTTCTTTCATATAATTTTCGGTACGTTCAGATAAATAACGATAGAATATTAAACCAAGAATATAATTTTTAAATTCATAAGCTTCCATATTCCCACGCAAATTATTTGCCATTTCCCATAATTTGCTATGTAGTTCAGCTTTTTGTTCTTTTTGTACCGCAATATCTACCATTCTCAACTCCTATTGATATTTAAATACATTTTCCTTAATAAATCGAATTATTTTTGCAACAAGTTCATGTTTTTCTTTAAATTTTATAGGTCTATCAATACCTGTTATTATATCTTTTTTATTTATTGTATTTGAAAATTCATAGTCTGAAATTGTCTGTTTCAAAAACTCTGCATTAATTTCTTGTTTATTTGCGAAATCTTCAATTTCTTTATTTCTTTGTTCTGATTCAAAATTAGCAAATGCTTCATCGATTGAATCATTTTGTTTTATTGTAGGCATTACTCTATCGATAAATGCTCTAATTAAATCAACTTTTCTTCTTAATTCTGGATTATCGGTTCTATCTAACTCTTGCTTAATATGTTCCAAATCTTTTGCTTGCTGTTTTTTGTTGGCGATATCGACATTTCTTAATAAATTCATGATATATGTAACATTTATCTTATCTGTTTGAATAACTTCAATAGCAAAATCAATATCATCAAGAATTGAAACTTTTTCTGCATTACGTTCCTTTTTAACAAAATCATATAATGTTAAATATCTGCTCTTATAATCTTCATACCCCTGACAAGTTAAAGCATCTTCAACATCCGCCCATGAAAATTCCGAAAATGTCGTAAGAATTGATTTTATTTTTGACAATTCTCTAAAAGCAATAACAAATTCTCTTTGCGCATCTTCGCTCATTAAATCATCTACACTTTGAACTGTTGGCGCAATAGACAGTAACTTGAATGCCAACTCCTTAAATTTGTCTCTAAAATATCCATAACCCGGAATTATCCATATTGGCGGATTGTTTTCTGTATCTGCTTCTAATTCATTACTGAATAATCTTAAGGCTTTATCTGTATTAGATTTAAGATTTCTGTAACAAATAATATTACCAAAAGGTTTTGAAGCCATTTCAACCCTGTTTGTCCTTGAAAATGCTTGTACTAAGTTGTGCCATTCAAGATTTTTATCAACATACAAAGTATTAAGTGGTCTTGAATCAAAACCTGTTAAATACATATTTACTACAAGTAAAATATCAATTTTCGGCGATTTTTTGATTTTTAATCTGTTAGCAATATCTTTGTTGTATGCAGCAAAGGTTTCTAATGAAAAATTAGTATCAAATTCTTTATTATAATCATCAATTATTCTTGCTAAAATATCTTTGCTATGTTCATCTTTACCTTCTAAATCTTCATTTTCACCATATGAAAAAACTGCAGCAATTTTTAAATCAGAATTTAAACTTTTGATTTTATCGTAATATTTAGCAAGTGCAGGGATTGAAGATGTGGCGAAAATAGCTGTATATTTACCGTTTACAGTTTTGCACTTATGGTTATTTATTATATGATTTGCAACCAAGTCAATTCTCTCATCTGCCATATAAACTTCGTCAGTATCAATACCTTCAACCATGGTTTTATCATTTTCATCATATTGACCTTTGAATGTTTGAATATATTCAATTGAAAATCCTAAAACATTGTGGTCATATATTGCATTCTTGATTAAATATGTATGTAAACATTTTTCAAATAAATCAGATGTTCTGAGTCCATTTTGAGATTTATTCTCATCAAAACGAGGTGTACCTGTGAAACCGAAATATTGCGCATGTTTAAAATGATGTTTTATAGTAGTATGCATTTCTCCAAATTGGGACCTATGGCATTCATCTATTATAAATATAACTTTTTCATCTTTATAATTATCCAATATTTTTGAATATCTCGGATTTTTTATAGCATTTGCCATTTTTTGAATGGTTGTAACTATTAATTTTCTATCAATATCTTTTATCTGTTTTACTAATGTTTCAGTTTTATCAGTTTCATCAACACAATCTTTTTCAAATTTATTAAATTCTTCTTTTGTCTGCGTATCAAGATCTTTCCTATCGATCAAGAAAAATACTTTTTTAATGCTTTGTTCTTTTGATAGTAAATTTGCACATTTCCAACTTGTTAATGTTTTACCTGACCCTGTTGTATGCCAAATATATCCGTTTTTACCGGTGTCTAATGCATGTCTGATTAACGCTTCTGTGGCATATATTTGATAAGGGCGCATAACAATGAGATTTTTATCTGTTTCATTAATTACCATATAACGGGTAATATTCTTCAATAAACGGGTTTTGTTAAAGAAAGAAGATGAAAAATCTTCCAGTTTATTTATTCTCTCGTTTGTTTCAGTTGTCCAATAAAATGTTAGAGATTTTAATAATCTTTGGGCATCAGTATTTGCAAAATATCTTGTTTCTACACTATTTGAAACAACATAAATTTGTATGTAATGAAATAATCCACGATATGAATGGATACGGTATCTATCAATCTGATTAATAGCTTCATTGATATCAATACCGCTACGCTTTAGTTCTATTTGAACTAATGGTAAACCATTAATTAAAATGGTAACATCATATCTGTTTTTATACTTACCTTGAACAGTAATTTGATTTGAAACTTGATAAATATTGTCTTCGGCATTTTCTGATAATAATTTTAAATATATTTTTGTACCGTCTTCTCTGTCAAAATCTATTTTTTCTCTTAATTTTATTGCAGATTGCAGAACACTTTTGCCATTAAGAATATTTAATACTCTCTCAAATTCTTTATCAGTTAAAGGTTTCTCATCTAATGATTTTTTATTAAATTTATTAAGTTGTTCTCGGAAATTATTTTCAAGTTCTGAATAATCATTAATTAAAACTCTCTCATAACCTTGTGTTTTAAGTTTTTCAATCAATTTATTTTCTAATTCTGCTTCACTTTGATAGCCCATTCAAAACCCTCAACTACATAAAATTCATATGCCAATACTACCATGAACATGGCAATATGTCTTTTATGTTTATATTACTTTATTACTGTGCCAAATATGGACATATAAAATCAGTACGCACTGAGTAGCGAATTTGCAAAACCTAATTTTTTGATATTAATTCATACGCTAAACTTGCCAGAGAAATATAATGTATTGCTAAATTTCTATCTAATTGTTTTGCCGGAGTGTGTGCTTTTTCGTTTCTAAACATTTGTATTGCCATATTTATAAATTTTACCCCATCAAAAAAATCTTTTTCGGTATCATCTTTAGCTTTGTGTCCAAATATTTTTTCAATATTTGTTTCGCTAAATGCCTGACTTGCTTTTTCTTCTCCCGTTAACTCCCTTAATTTTTGCCTAACAATTTTGTATGCTTCTTCTACTGCGTGATAATAATCTTGAGTCGCAAAATATCTTTTTATATGTTCATATATTTCAGGTCTTATATTGATTGTAACTTCAGCGTCTTCAATATTATTTATCATATTGTTATTTACCTCTACTTTTTTAGAAGGGTACATCTGTAATTTATTAGCAATTTTTTCAATTTCAACCGAAAATTTAACATACATTGGGATTGCTAATTCTCTATTGCGAAATAATGACGCAAGTTCTAATAATGTCATAGCAACAAGTTTGTTGTCTTCTAAATTCCAAAATGTGTGTAAAATATTAGTCATAGATGTTCCATTTGCAGTATATTTTTCATCATAAATATTAATATTAAAATGTTGAAAAAATTCAGCAAAGGATTCTTTTGTAAATCTTACAATAAATCCCGTTTCAAGCCTTAAAGCATTATCTAAATATTTAATATCTGCAGGTGATAAGTTGCTCATATTATTACTATAGCCTAAAAATAAGTGGCATGTAAAACATTAACTTGATTTAATTCTGGCTTTGAGTGATGTATACGACACGTTAAAGGAGGTCGTAAATGGAAAAGGTCGGATTGAATATTACTCCAAAAGAATTCAAACAGTTAAGCAAGTGGTCGGAGAATATTTATAACACAGCAGTTGTTATTGATTATTTTGTGGCAAACCAACCTGATATTGAAGAATGCTACAATCTTGCGCCGGTAATTAAGCACCTGCGAAATGATGCAGATGTGCTAAACGCATTCTTTATTGACCACGAAAAAGAAGTTGAAATTTAAATGCCGTTTAAAAGGTGTTTAAAAGCCGTTTAAATCGTGTTCAAAAATTATTATGTCAGAATGATACGTTTTAGACACATATGGTTGATGTTTCTTATGAAAAGAGTGATGAATGGTGTAGCTTGAAAGGAGCACACTATGATTGAAATCGGTAAAAAATACAGATTAAAAAAGCTAAAAGGTTGGTTTGAAAAAGATAGCGAAGAGTTTAAAGTTGTTTGTTTTGGCGAACACAACATTGTCGGCTGCGTTGCACCGGATGGTGAAAGATATGTATTTGATAAAGATTTTTTGATTGATCCCGACAAACCGGATGAGATATACGCAGATATTACAATAACGAAAGGATAAATTATGGTTGAAAAAAATTATAAGTTATACGGAACAAAGATTTTGAACTTAAAATCGCAAGAAATCGGTTTGTTAATTTGCTTGTGGGAGAACAAATTTGCCGATAAAACCGTCGATTTCGCAACTTGTGTTGATAAGACCGGCAAACGGTACAATATTGAGCTCGATAATATAAGAGGGTTTGAAGATGATTTTTACAAAGCGAACAGTTAAGGCGAAGCCGAAACTTGTGAGCCTGTATCTGTAATGGAGCAAAGCGAAATGAAAGTGAAAAATAAATTGACTAAAGAAACACTTGATATTCCGTATTCTGAATTTAGGAAAAAGTTTGCAAAAGAAATTCAGGATGCATTTGAAAGTTACCGCAAAACACAATTAAATAAATATTCCTGGAACTTCAAAGACGACAACTCTTTGGAGTTTAATTTTTATTTTGAATTACATTGGAATTTTAATCATTTTGGAATGTCGAACTGGTACATTGAAAGACTTTAAATATTATAACTTGTAGTAAGTATTTTTTGAATTTATTTATATCTTCGTTTTGCTCTATATTTGTGATACTCTTAGTAAAAAGGAGCTAAAATGAGATTACAAAAATACATTATTATATCTTGCATAATTATATTAATTTTGTCTTTAATTGGAATTTTTGCTACAGAACAAAATAATAAGTTTTATGATCTTTCTACAGGAGTATTTACCGGAGTTGTGTTAACAGGCATGACTTCAATAATTTTGTTCCTTTATGAAAAAAATAAGATTATAAACAAACTATATAACAATTTCGCGGAAATTTATTTTACACTCTGTGTAATTGATAAAAATTTAGGTAATTTTCTTATAAAAAAAGAAATTACGGATATGAATTTTAGGATAAATTATAAACTGACAATGGAAATTATAAATACAATAAAAGAATTTGATTTTGATGAATATACGAGCTTCTTTGACAGCAAATTTAATAATTTATTAGAACAATTTTTAAGTTTTAACCTGAAGTTATACAATCTACACAATATTGTAGGTGAAAGAAACCAAGGAGTTTTGTATCACGAATTAACATTAAAGGATTTAGAATTAAAACGATTACAAGGAATTGCAGAACAAATGCTTTTACCTTATGAACAACAAGTAATAAATGATAGAGAAGCTCTTCTTATTTTAATAGGCAAATTGCATGAATATGTTGTTTCATTAAAACTAGAATTAACATCAAACCTAACAAAATTAGACAATTATCATAAATTCAAAATAAGTTGGGATGGTAGAAAAAGTTTGCTGGAAAAGCAAGTTCAAGAACTTTCTTAGTTTTATTAGAATAAAGAATATTTATACATTATCAATGCAAACATTTAATATATAGATAAACAAAATAAAAATAATATTTTATAAACTAGTATGGTGCTATGTTTACATGCCTAAAATATCTTTTTCAACTATTTTTATAATATCTTCCGGCAAATATTCTTCCTTTTTAGATTTATGTTTAGTTTGCGAAATTTCGATATTTGATTTTATTTGTGGCAGATTTTTAATGATATTCATAAGGGAATACATTTCTGCCTGTGGGGTTTGTTGATTATTATCAATATCATTTGAAATTTTATCCATTATTTTTTGAGCAAAATTTAAGAGTTCGCGATTAAAAAGTTCCTGTTCTCTGCCTTTTTCAAACCTCTTTTTGTCCCATTCATATTCTTTCTTCCAATAAAATAAAGTCCTGCGTGAAAGGTCAAGTTTTGCACTAATCACGTCAAGTGGCTCTTTTTCACAAACATACAAATGCTCTGCTTGTTTTAATTTATCTAATTTAGTCATAGTTTCTCCTTATTTACACATTGAATTTCTAACACCAAAATACGGATTATTTTTGATATAACCATCCATAAATGCATATTTTAAAATACTGCCAAGCAATGTTACTCCGTTACTTGCGGTCTTTGGTTTAAATTTTTTCTTCATAAAGTCCACAAATTTTAAAATCATTTCATAAGTAATTTCATCAGTATATAAACCCTCAAAAAACGGAATAATATTATATTTCAGCTGCGAGCGGTAGCCTTTTAATGTATCTTTTGTAAGTCTACGATTATTCAAATATATAATTGCCATATTCTTAAACAAAATTCGCTCCCCGCTTTTATAAATTGGCTTTTCAAAAATATCAAAAGTCTTAAGTTGCTTCGGCTCTTTATATTTGTACAATCCTTGTTCAAATACCAATTTACCCTCGTTCAAAAGCCGTTCAAGTTCTGTTTTACAATCACACTCTGCAATCATTTCGATTTCATCTAGAGCAAACTCTTTTAAATGTCGTGCCAATTTTTCTATGTTCATATTATTTGACTTATGACCTCCATATTTATTTCGGTTAAATTATTGTCTTTGGCAAATGTTTCCATTTGATTTATTAATTGAACAATTTGCCTGAATCTATTGTATTTCGTGTGGATATATTCAATTGAATCAGAAGTAAATGAGATTTCAGACAATTGGTTTATAATTTGGCTTAAATCATTTACGCCAAAGGTTTCAAATTTTAAAATTTCTGAAAACCTGTCATACAAATGTTTATATCTTTCAAGTTTTCTGTGAGCCAATCCCATTCCGATAAAAACTATCGGGCAGCCGGTTTCGTCGTAAATATCCCTTAGAGTTTCAATGGTTTTGTAGTTATTCATAAGGTAATCAATCTCATCGATAAAAATCAACTGTGGATTTTGTTTCAGCTTTTTAACCACGATATTGAAATTATCCAAAGTCAAAAATCTCGGAATTTCATCAAGTTCTTTAACCATTTCCTCAAGCAACCATCTGCCCGTCATAAGGTTTGATGCCCTTAAATATATTCCGTCATACTTGCACGCAAGCCACAATGCTGTTTGCGATTTTCCAAGTCCGGGCTCACCATAAACAAGTCCCATTTTCGGAATATTTTTGGGTTTGTTAATCAGATTCTCAACAAGTCCGATAAAGTTTTTGACGTTTTGCGTTTTTACAAAAATCTTATTCATACAATAATCGATACTCCTTTGTTTGCTTAAATTGCTCTATCCACTCATCTTGCGGATTATGAGTTATTAAATACTCATATTTATCAGCATTATTTTTAAAACTCTTGTAAACACCATTTGAACTAGTTTTAAACGCACATTGAACAATTGGTTTTTTATTTTGTGTTTCAAGTAACTTTATATCCTCACATTGAAGATATTTTTTGACAGATTCAACTGTTTTCTTTTTTAATTGCCGTTGTTTAACAATTTTTTGTTTGTAATCTTCATAATCTTTGACATTACCGAGTAATTTTGCCATCGGATGAGTTTCTGTTACTCTTTCTGCGGTGCAAAGATATTCGCCTTTTGGGGTGTAAACTTTAATACTTGTCAGATCAAAAATATTGTATTTAATCAGGACTTTACTCTTGAATCCGTACAACCTTTCATCAAAATAGTCACAATTCAAAAATCTTATACCGTTTCGCTGAATTGTTTTGACTTCAGTTGCAAGCATCAAATCGTCAAGCGTATTTATATCAATATTTTGTCGTTTCCTTTCAGATAAAACTTCCGTAACTGTTTTATCCGGAGCATTCGGACAAGGTTGAGAATTCTTGAAACTCAGCCACATATTAATCATTTTTATTGTTTCTTCAATAGTTGGAATAAATTCATTATGTAGATTTTTATGAAACTTCTCATTTCTCATCATATAAGCAGGTTTATTCTGAATACTGCTTCCGATATAACTCGGCAAAAGTTTTTCAAAACCTTCCTGAAATTCTTTAAAGAATCTTTCAATAACTTTTGCTCTCGCATTATACGGTCTTGCAAAAACT
>CACYKP010000037.1 GCA_902775025.1 uncultured bacterium
TTGTATATCACCGTCAACGCCCAATGGCACAAGAGCCGCAAATAAATCGTTGAACGTCATTGAGTTAGTAACCGTAACCGTGCCTGTAGCATTACCGTCTATATCTTTGACAACTAATTGGTTATTAGAACTTGAAATAGTTAAGAAATTGTTGATAACAGAGTTATAATCCGCAATATCAGTACTTGAGAACGTCTTTGATGCGGTAGTTTGCGTACCGCCAACGGTAGTAGTGGTTGTAACAGTTGTATAAGTTGTTGAAATTCCCATTGCAGCAGCAAAACTACCGTCAACATATCCGCCGTTGTTGTCCAAGAAGGTAACTCTGCCGTCTTGAATATCGCCGTCAACACCAAGCGGAACCAATTCCGCAAACAAATCATTGAAGGTCATTGTATTGGTTATTGTAACTGAGCCTGTGATATTCCCGTCGATATCTTTGACAACCAATTGGTTATTAGAATCAGTTATAGTCAAGAAGTTATTAATCTTACTGTTATAATCCGCAATATCCGTTATGCTGAAAGTTTTAGCGCTTGTGGTTTGAGTGCCGCCGACGGTGGTTGTAGTAACAACTGTGGTGTATTTTGTAGACATACCGATAGCAGTAGTAAATGATCCGTCGACATACCCGCCGTCATTGTGAACAAGAGTCAGAACTCCGCCGTTCATATCTCCTGTTACACCAAGAGGTGCAAGAGTGTTAAATAAATCTCCGAAAGTCTGCGTGCTTGATACGGTAACCGTTGCGGTAGGATTACCGTCAATATCCTTTACGACAATCTGGTTATTTGAACCTGATATATTAACAAAATCATTAATAACACTGTCATTATCAGCTACATCCGTAACATTGAATGTTTTTTCGGCAGTAGTTTGAGATTTACCAACGGTTGTAGTTGTTGTAACAGTAGTATATTCCGTCTGCATTCCCATCTCTTCGATAACATCGCCTGTAACATAGAGTTCTCTGTTGGAGTCGAACATAACTTTGCCGTCGTGAATTTGTCCGTCGATATCATATTCAGCTAATGCAGCAAATAGGTTCTCGAAAGTAGTAGTAGCATCAACAGTAACGGTACCAATTTCTTCTCCGGTTTTTTCGTGAACAATAATTTGGTTGTTGCTAGGGATGTCAAAATAATTAGACAATAAATCGTCGGAGAAAGCGACATTAGTTTTTTTGAAGGTAAGCGCTTGGGAGCGTACTTTAGAAGAAGATATTTTAGTTTTGGCATCATCAAATCCGAGGGCGGATAATAAGTTAGTCCCTTTTTTATAAATATCTTCTGTTTCAGCAATAGTACCTGAGTTAACAAGTTGATTGACTTCGGTTTCAGAAAGAGTCATAAAAGAGCCGCCGGTAATAGTAAGAATCCCTTTTTCGGCATCGAGAGAAGTGTTAATGCCTAAGTTTCCTAAATCAGCCATTAAATCAGCCATTGTCTGACCTGAAGAAATCTTTTCATAATAAAGCGTTCCGTCAGGTTTAGTAACTTGGAGATACCCTTTTGATACACCCAAATCTTCAACAAGCTTTGTCTGCAAGGTTACAACATCAGGTATAATTACAGTTTCTGATAATTGCTTACCTGTTGACATAGCAGAAAGAGCTTCTTCCGTGAGTCCAAAAACAGCTTTAGCATCGAAAGTTCCGCCTGTAATTTTACCGCCGGAGATTTCTAATACCCCTTCTTCAGTATTAAACTTAGCAAAAAGTCCTGCATCAGAGAGAGCAGATACAAAATCACCAATAGTAGTATTATTATTAATGCTGATATTAAAAGATTGTCCGGAAGAGTTTTCGACTTTAACAAAATCACCGGGGTTAATAACATATCCGGTATCGAGGTTCTTAATCTTAGTATCTAATCCTGCAAGCTCTACATTTTCCCTTGTTTCAACAATTTGCAGTTTGTTAGATGATTGATAAGCTTCATTAACACCAACAAGATTAAGCTTGTCAGCAAGTCCTGTTTCTGAATAATCCTTGATATCATTGACTGAAACATTAATATTGAAAACACCGGTATTGTCATTGTATGAAGCTGTTACACCAATGTTATCAAGCTTTTTGACGAATGATGAAAGCGTGTCGCTTTCCGATACATATAATCCTCTTTCAACACCGTTTACCATAAAAGAAACTTCGCCCGAACCGATTCCGATATCCTTGAAAGTAGATTCTTGAACAGCTGTAGTTCTGTGCGTTAATGTGGTTACATAAGTGGAATTTGCTTTTGTAGCAGTAGCAAGTTGATTGACCTTGATTTTATAACTCTTTTCTTCGGCATCTGTAGAAGCAGTAGCGGTGAAAGCACCGTAATTAGTAGATGTGGCAATGTTTTGTGTAAAAAGATCCATCGTGGAAATGCCAAATTTTGCATCCGTTAAACGTTCCAACGATGACCTGAAATTCGTAAAATATGATTTAATACTGGTTAAAGCGTTCTGAGAAACAGCGATTTTTTCTTTCTGCGCAGTATATGTATTAACTTTGGCTTGTCGTAAAGCCATAAGCGACTTAACCCATGCTGATGTATCAAGACCTGATGCCAGACCGCTGAATGATATTGTCATTACTACTACCTGCTAATTTTTAGTTCCTGCTTATATATCTTAATATACTTTTGTATTTACCACATTGTTGAAATTTTATAACTGATAATTATAAAACCTTAACATATACTCGTTTTATCTCATAAATTCAACGCCGATGTTTGTCAAAAACCTCTGCTTTGAACCTTCAAAATCATATCAGTTAAATTTTATTGCAGTCGTCTGTTCTTTTAGGGTAAACGCTCATAATTATGTCCATTTCTTATGAGATTACTGCGATTGGAAAATAAAACATTCTTCCTTATTATAATTATAACATGTTGTGAAAAAAAATCAATACTATTTATATATAATTTATTGTAAAAGCACAGCCTATTTGAGAAAAAGAACAGATGCTTTGAGAAAAACGAAAAGTTTAAATTGTAACGATTTTACTTCAAAATTTAACAATTATAGCAATTTTTTATCTTGTTAAGTTTTTATATATACATAGGAGGTTTTTGTATGCAAAATTTTATTAATCCTATTTATACAAATAATTTGTCTTTAAATTATTTGAAGAAGAACAATAATTTAACGAATTCTATTCAAAATAATAGTATTTCTCCAATGGTATCTTTTAAAGGAACAGAAGCTTTGGCTGCATACAATTATGCTTTAGTAAATAAAAATGAGTTGTTTAATTTACCTGTTATTAAGCCATTAGATATTCCAACAAAGATTGAAGATATAAAAGGTGAAAAAATATACAATTCAGACGGAAAAATAGTAAGAATTATAAGTGATGACAATAATAAACAAACAACTTATTATTTTAGAGATAATAAGCTACATTACAGTCTTACAAAAGAAAAAGATTCAGATGTAAAGTGGACAATGTGGTTTGATGAACAAAGTATGGATGTTACAAAAATATTACCTGATGGAACTCAATATTCAACATATTATGAAAATGACGAACCTGTACAAATTACAAAATACAAGATGTTTTCTGAAGGTAATGAAATAGAAATTGATTATTCACCAAAAGAAAAAACATATTCAATACAAAAGCGTTATACACAAAATGGAAAACATTATAGTAGTTTTTCAGAGTTTGATGAAAATAAAAAATGTATATTTGCCCATGAGACAGAAAATCTATTTGACGAAACAACAGACGTATCTTTTATGGATGGAAAACCATATGAAATTACAGTAAATAAATCACACTCAATAAATTCAGGTGTCGGTAAGGATGATATTGATTTAACAAACTTAGAGCCATCTCCATTTTACAGTATTGATATGAATAAAATTGATGTCATTGAAGGAGAAAGAAAATATTATTCAAATGGGCAATTAGAAAAACTAATTTCAAAAGAGGGGGATATATACACATTTGAACCGGAAGGTGTTTTGAGTACAATAGAAAGTAAAAATAAAAAAATAGAATTTGGATATGAATATAAAGATAATAAAGTTCATGGTCATAATATAACTGAGATAATGCCGGATGGCGGTATCAAAAAAACGCAATATAATGATTCTCCAACTGATTGGTTTGATGTTTGGTATGAGAATACTGGTATTAAAAAACATGTTGCATATAATGGTAAAGGTAATATAGTTAGTTATTCAAACAAACAAGAAGGCAAAAAAGAAATATCTAGAGATTATGACGATAATGGTAATTTAATCAGATGTTGGGATAATCTCAAACTACCCGCAAATCTCAAACTAAATGCACTTTTCGGCTATTACTAAATTTGAAGTGCGAAACAATGGCGAAAAAATAGTCCGCTACAAGTTCGTTTTCGTCCAGTTTGAGCCGACTAAAATCACAATACTTCCGACCGCTAAAATATAATGTTTATGGGAATTATGGCAAAAAATCTCTAACTACCTGCACGGCTCAAAATGGACTTAAATATACAGTCATTTCTCAAAAGTCCTGTAAATGAACAGACAGTTTGCGAAAAACGTGTTAAGTTTTGTAACAATTCAGTAATATTTGGGCAATTTTTTATATAAAAATTACTATATATATATGTAAGTTAATAGGGATTATTATGTTTTCACAGACTTTTCTAATTACAGGACTTAAACGAGTTAGTAAGACAAAAAATTTAATAGATGTATTTCAACGTAGTTTACGTAATGTTGCAAATGAAACTGCAGCACAAGAGACTACAATTATTGATTTTAAGTCATTATTTACAAAATTATCAAAATCTACTAACAACAGTACAAAAGCCCATGGTAATGTAAAACCCAAAATAGAACTTTTTAAGAATCCGGCTGTTTCATTTTATAGTGATGATTTTGTTAATAAAATTATATTAATGCTTGAAAGTAAAGGTTGTGAAATAAATAAAGCTAATTCTAACAAAATACCACGATTTTTGTATCATTTAACTACAAAGTCCAATTATGAAAAAATGCTGGAAACAGGAGCTATAAGTCCAGCAAAGGAAGGATTATGTGGCGAAAATATTTTCATGTTAGATATTAAAAATTTTTTCAAGCGTTGGACAAAATTTAACTTAGGAGGAAGCCATCAAAAAAGACTATTAGCACACGTTTCTGGTGCAAATAAAGAAGATGTTGTTTTGCTAAAAATTCCAACAAAACAACTGCAAAGAGAAAAATTAGGAATAAGAAGCCAAGATGTTTTGTATTCCAATGCAGAGTATTTGGGTGCAGAACAAGTAGAATTTATGAAAAAATATAATTGTAAAACTGAAGAAGAAGTATTGCAATTATTAGAAAATGATGAAACTGCATTTAATAAATTTGCTAATATGTTTAAAAGATATTTGCACTTAACGAGAGGGACAAATGCTGGTAATCAAAGATTATTTACGACAAGAAAAGATGCTATTGAATACATTTATCCTGATGCTATTGATATTAAAAGTGTGCAAAAAATAGGTCAGATAAATCCTTCAGATTTTGAATTAACAAGCGAATTTAATCCCGAAAAGCCAATGCAAAGTGTTTTTGGAAAACTGCTTAGCGGACAACCAGAGCAAAAAGGTGCTTTGTTAATACAAGGTTAAAAGTTTTTATTTTTCAAAAGTGACTTTTCCGTTTTTCGCAAACTGCTCAAAAAAATACACCCCTTACCCCATTGTAAAGACACACTCTAAATGATTATTTGTAACAGGGTAAATGATTATTATACAATTATAAAAATCTTAATAAGCACCTGTTAAAATTTCTTCAAGCATCGGTTCAATTCCTTTAGATTGCAATGATTCTATCAAATGTTGAGCAAAAAATCTATTGACGGTGTATGCAATATACCTTAAATTTTTTGCAGCAAGTTCTTTAACGACAAATGGCAGTGAATCTTCTTGTAGTACCAAGTACATTAGGTTTGCTATTGAGTCAAAATTTTCAAACTTACTACAAAGGTGTTCGTAATATTTATCAATGCCCAGAATTATATCATTTGCGTGATTTTCTTCCTGTTTCATATAATTTATTAATATTTCTGGAAAACCTTTCATATAATTTATAAGATTTCTGCATATTTCCTCACTTGATAATTCAGAAATATAGGTTTCTATCTCTTCATCATATTGTTTTAAAGAAATTTTTTCTAATATTTGTTCTTTATTTTCTACTTGAAGATGATACGCAATAGTTTTTTCTATATGTTTTAGAAGCTGCTCTGCATCTTGGTGTCTAAATAACGCATTATCGTTCGTAGCTTTTTCTGCTGCATTTTTAAATTGATGGTGATAATTTGTAGAATTTCCTGTCATTATATAATTGATTAGCCTGCCAAGAGAAAAAACATCACTTTGCTTATCTGCTTCTTTTAATTGCATAAATTGTTCCGGGGCACAATATCGTAATTGTCCTAAAGAATTTGTCATACAAGTTTGATGAGAAGTAAAGATATTTAAATCTTTTCCTAAACCAAAATCTGCGACCTTTAAAATACCATTTAATATAAAAATATTATTGGGGCTTATATCTCTGTGAATTATATTTCTTTTGTGAATTTCTGCAAACAAATTTAATATTTGTCGAACACATTTAATCTTAATTTCATTATCTAAATAGGAATTCTCTATATATTGTTCTAAAGTTTGTTCAGCTTTTTCCATTGTATAGGAGCAGCTATCTTCATAATAATCATAAACTTTTATTATAGCCTGCAAATTAGAAAGGGATTTTGTTATACTATATTCTCTTTTAAATCTGCTGCGAATTCCGTCATCAGACAAATATTCGTCTTTTAATTTTTTTACTATCAGACCTGTTGACTTTTGAAGATATACATTAGCAAAACCGCCACTACCAATAAATTCCAAATCAAGATTTTGTTCCATAAAATTATATTCTTCACCATTTTTTATAATTATGAACGCATCTGAATTTATTGTTTTATTAAATTCATTAAATATTTCTTCAGATTTTTTCGCAGCATCAGGCTCTGAACATTTCCAATCTTGTATAATATATCTTTTGCTTAAAATGATATTAAAAAACTTATTTATTTGCTGGGCATTATATATATCAACAATCTTGTCATAAACATATCTCCATCTTGAAGGAAATCCCTGACCATACATATCGTGATGTCCAAAATATTGATTAAAGAAATTAACAAGTTTGGGACCAGACTTATACGTATATAAACTGCCAATATCCCCACAAAAGATTTCAGAAATTCTTTTTATTGTTTCTTGTGATAGCAAATTTACTCCTTTTGCTTACAGATTAACCTTAAATTCTGTCCAATCTTTAACAGGTAATTCAGAGAATTCGACTCCATCTAATGCCTCAAAGTGTTTTCTTCCGCAATTTATTTTTAATCGCTCTGTTGGTCTTAAATCAAATAAACTTGTTGTACCTTTTGTTTCAAGAATAAAGTATAATTTTTGTTCTCCATCTTTTTCCAAAAATACTGCCCAGTCAGGATTATATGTTCCGATTGGTGTTTCAATCTTGAATTTATCAGGAATTTTGAAAAACATTTTTACATCAGGATCTTCGTCTAATTTTTCAGCGAAAGGTTTTTCAACTGTTTTACTATCATATAAAACATAATCATAAACGCTGTGTTCAACCTTTACGGCATTTTTATCAATATATGCAATAAGTTCATCCGAATCAAATATCTCTTGTGCGTAGTATTCTTCCCCTGCAAGTTTTACATATTTAATTCCGTCAATCGCCATATTGTGACGATTTCTTGTAATAATTTCCATTGCTTTTTCTAAAAACGCTTGCGGATTATTTATAAAGTCTTTTATTCTTCCGCTTCCGTTGATGATTTTTATTACTGTTCGTCTTGAAAGTAATGTTTCAGATGAAATTAGTCGAATGATATCAGGTAAAACTTGATATGTGCCGGATATTTCGGAAGAGCGAATGTGTTTTTCTGTATATGAAACTTCTGCTTGTTCGATATTAATTTCTGCTGTTTGAGAAACTAATTTTGCTTTCGGGATCGGTGGCATATCTTTCAATTCTTCAATACAATTTTTTATTAGAGTTTCAGTATCAATCGTAACTCTGTATGTGGTTTTTTGTTTAATTCTATTCCACAATTCTTTAAATTCAGGCGATAATAAAACTTTTTGTTTTAATCTTACTGTAACTTCATTGTTTGCATCGTGAATAACAGGTCTGTTGTCAGCTTTTTCTAATGCCTGAATAATTGCTCTTTGTGCCGCATTTGAATATCTGTTTTTCAAATCCAAAATCCCTGCCGCAAGTTGAGCTTTCATTGTATCTTTGACTTTGCCTTCTTTCGTGATAATTTTCTTTTCTTTTAAATCTTCGTAAAGTTCCTGTGCTTCTTCATGAGTGAATGATTTTTGTTCAACTTTAACCTCTGTACATTTTATCGTTTTGAATTTATCAAGCGAAATCGGTTCAGAGTGTCTTTCTTTTATCTGCTTTTTAATCTCTTTTTGTAGAGGTTCAGCAATGTTTGGTATTTCAACTTTTTCAATATCCGCATCTTTGTTAATGTTGCCGTCTTTATCAATCACACCCTCAACCATCAATGCACCATAAGCCATTGCCGCATCAGTTTCATCCATTTGATGTTCAACTTCAACTTGTTCCTGCCAAGTTAAACCGATTAAATTACTCAATTGAAGAACACCAAATTTAGCACCCGTTTCATCTTCAATTTCTTTTTGTAATGTGCTTGCAAATTCAGCGAAACTTTCATTTGCCATAACGTGCAGAATGTTTATATTTCTATCTTCAATTCTCTCACCGTCTTGATTTACACATAACCTTAAACCACGACCGACTTTTTGTCTGCAAGTGAATGTGGATTTCTGTTCTATTAAAGTGCAGACTTGGAATACATTCGGATTATCCCAACCCTCTTTTAATGCAGAGTGTGAGAAGATAAATCTTAACGGGCATTCAAAGGATAATAACCATTCTTTATCACGCATAATCGTGTTATAAGTATCATCATCGGCTTGAGTATCGCCCTTTGTATTTTTATAAATACCTTTTTTATCCTGTGAAAAATATCCGTTGTGTGCTTTTTCAACATCTGTATTAAACCATTTTTTAAGTTCTTGATATTTTGGTTTATTGATTAATTCTTCGTAGCATTCTTCAAACATCTGAGCATAAATACCTTTTTCGCCTGTTTCGGTACGGTATTTTTAACCTCGTCAATAAAGAATAAAGACAGGACTTTAATTCCTTTATCGTGGTAGCGAAGTTCTTTTTCCAAGTGAGTTTCAATGGTTCTGTAAATTTGTGCTTTTTTGATTATATTTTCATCAACACTACCGATGGCTTTACCGAGATTAACTGTTTCAGAGTTTGAAAATTCAATGCATTCATAATCTTTAGTACAGTCAATTCCCTCAATTACATACCCTTCATATAATTCTCTTCCTGATAATTGATACAAATCCGCTCCCGGCTTTACTGTGAAAGTTTGTCTTTCGACTTTGGCATCTTGTTTTTGGACATCAATTTCAATTTTGGCAGAGAATCCGTTTTCGTTTGAAACAGATTTGAGCATAATATAAGGTTTATTAAAATCATTTGCGACCGAATTTGACGATACACAAATCTGCTTAACAAGTCCCATTTGATAAGCATCAATCGGAGTTAAGCGATACAAAAGGTTAATCTTTTCTCTGTGCGTTGCACTATATCTAAAAACTGCAAGCGGATTAAGTGATTGAATTGCATCTTTTGCCTTTGGAGTATTATCAACGGACTGCGGTTCATCAATAATTACAATCGGATTAGTTGCCTGAATATATTTTATAGCCGCTTCGCCATTCAGTTTATCTTGTTCTTGGTTGATAATATTTTCAGCCTTTTTGAACGCATCAATGTTTATAACCATTATTTCTATATGGTCAGATGTCGCAAACTGTTTTACATCCGACAATTTAGACGAATTATAAATAAAATATCTGTAAGGAACACCATCATAAAGGTTAGAGAAATGCTCTTGTGTAACCTGCAAAGACTTAAACACACCCTCTCTTATAGCAACAGACGGAACGACAACAATAAATTTTGTAAATCCGAATCGTTTGTTTAGTTCGAGCATTGTCTTTGTATAAACATAAGTTTTACCAGTTCCTGTTTCCATTTCTATTGAATATTGGCGATTTTCATAATCACGAGTAATCGGGAGTTGATTACGTTTTTGAACGGTGTGCATATTTTTTATTAAGTCATCTTGAGAAATTTCAAGTTTGTTACCGATCCCGAATTCACTCATAATCAAATCAAAATTCCCGACATTACTATCTATTGAGAATGTCATTTTTGCTTTTTCTTGTCCGATAAATAAGTCTGCAACTGAATTTACTGCATCTGTTTGGAATTTTTGATTTTTAAATTTTAGTTTCATTTATTAAAAAATGCTCCTTATTCATAATAATATTCTTCATGAGGTACAACATCTTCTATAACCTCATTCCTGTAACCGTTTAGTTCGTCAATCATATCGATTAAAAAGCCGGTTATGTTATACAAATTATTAGAAATCTTTTTAACCCATTTATGAAGTTCGACCATATTTATGGTTACATTTTGGTGTGAAACATAAAAATATTCTTTATTTAAATCAGATTTTGCATCTTTGGGCAGAGGATATCTTGTAAAAGCCACATCATCAGAGTATTTATAAATAATATTTATAAACTGCAAGACTTCTTTTAATGCCTTATATAAATCAGGATCTCTGTCAGAATCGTTTCTTACTTTGCTTATTGCCGTTTGACACATTTGTTTTATGTCGTGGTCTCCCTCGATTTTACTATCGGGAAGCTCTTCTAATACAAAGCCTTTTAATTTAAAATATATCGGATACATCGAGTTGATGGCTTTTAAGTATAACTCAACAGCGTGAACGATATTAAAAAGAATAGGAAATATCCATATATCTGCTTTACGGTCGTTATTATTATCAAGACATTGCTCAATTAAATTATTTGCAACTTCAAAATACCCCTCTGCTAAATTGCAAAATTGCACTTCAATAGAATCGTGCGGAGAAAAACGCCAATTCAAAAATGAATACTGTCTTGTTCCGACACCACCTTCATCAAAAAAATCTTTCAATTTTTCTTCTTTTAATTGATTTGACATTTTCTATAATATTTCCATTTCAATATCTTTGTCTTTGAGGATATAGTATGCATTTGACAAAGCGGAATCATCTGCAAATGCTTCCTCAGAAGTTACGATTTTGGCAGGAGTGTATTCATCGCACATCAAACGAATATCATCCCCTGAAATTCCGCTTTCGCCTTTGTCTGTGCAAACCAAAACAAGACAATCTTCACCGATAGCAAAAGCTTCTTTATCGTTAATTTTTATCGGAATCACTTTGTAATCTAAAGGAATACCGAGTTTAAGCATAACCTCATAAACCAAATCTTCAGGTGTTCTGCCGACCTTAACCGTATCAGCCATACCCAAAAATCTTGTTTGTAATTCTTCTTCATCTTCAGTCGGTGTGGAATCCCATTTTGCAAGATTTGAAGTATCAAGTTTGAACACCCTGAATCCGATATCAAGCGGTTGTTTTTTTTCTAACGATAATTGATTAGTTGAGTTTTCGGTTAATTCTTTCCCTGCAAGTTCTATTCTTTTTTCTCCTATATCACAAATTGTTTTATAACCATCTTTATAGGCATCAGATTTTTCATCACATTTTTCAGGTAATTGTACCATTATAAACTTTAAATTAGTATCATGTTCAGAATTCCATTTCATAACAGCGTGAGCTGTTGTTGCTGAGCCACTAAAGAAATCAACTATAATATCATCATCTTTTAAATTTGCTAAAGTTAATAATCTTGTTAATAAACGAACAGGTTTTGGTCCGTCAAAGTATCCTTTGTCATTAAAAAGTTTTTTTAATTCTTGTCTACCCTCTTGGCTATGTCCAACTTCTTTATAAAATAAAATTGACGTAGGAGCCATACCATCATATTTTAATTCACTTAAAAACGTCTTGAGTCTTGGAGCACCATTTCCATCTGCACCAAAACTTATTCTATTATCTTTTAATTTTTCATCAAAACTTGCTTTTGATAAACTCCAACAACGCCCTGCTGGAGGATATACAATATTTCCTGATGGAGTTGTTATAGGATAGTTTCCACTTTCAGAAAATGTTTTTACTGACATATCAGTAGATTTCCAAACTCCTCTTGGATCATTGTCAGGATTACTATAACGAGCATTAGCTTCTTCCGTTCGTGGTAATCTTCCGATTTTAAAACGTTCTATTGATTTAGAATACATTAAAACATAATCGTGACTATTTGAAATATATTTTGCATCATTTTTAGGAGAATATGCTCTTTCCCAAATCAGTTGAGCAACGAAGTTTTCCTCTCCAAAGACTTCATTACAAAGTTTCTTTAAATTGTCAATTTCATTATCATCAATCGAAATAAAAATTACACCATCATCACGAAGAAGATTTGATGCTAACCTCAAGCGTGGGTACATCATGTTCAACCAATTGGTGTGAAATCTTCCCATTGTTTCGGGATTAGATTTTGTTGTCTGTTGGGTAATCTCTTTATATTTTGCCATTGGATCAGCAAAATCATCTTCATAAACAAAATCGTTTCCTGTGTTATACGGAGGATCGATGTAAATCATTTTTACTTTTCTAAAATAAGCGTTTTGTAATAGTTTGAGGACTTCTAAATTATCACCCTCAATATAAAGGTTTTTTGTTGTATCGAAATTAACACTCTCATCTTTGCATGGGCGGAGTGTTCCCGTTGAGCGTTTCCCTGCAATTTTATAGCAGTTTGATTTGCCTTTCCATTCAAACTTGTATTTTTCAAAATCATTGTCGATGTATTCTCCGCAAAGATTCAGCAACTTATCAATATCAAGTTTGCCGTCATTAAAGCATTGTGGGAATACAGACTTTAATTTTTCTTTTTCGGATAACTCTATATCCATGCTCTGTCCGCTTATTTTTTCGATACTTTCAACCATATAATTATTACCCCTTTTGAAATTATATTACCATGAAAATAGATAACTTTTACTCTGCTTTAACGATGTGAAGTTTGAATTTTGCACCTATTATTACATTGAAATTATAATCGTTTGTAAGCTCCTGAATTGCCTCATCAGTTTCAACATCTACTTGTGCTTTATCAAAGAACAATCCCTCTTCTTTTTTTAGTAATTCTTTTTGTTTCAGCTTTAATTGTTTTGTTAATTTTAATTCTTCCAAACGGTCAGAATTCTTACTGTTTAATTGCTTTTTCATTGTTTCAATTTCGGTTTTAAGGTCGGTCAAATTGAGTTCAAGAGCAGACTTTTTACGTCCTGCAAGCATTCTCAATTTTTCAACCTCGTAAGCAATAGAACCCTCTTTGTTCTTGAAATATTCCTGTAAAATCTCATCCTTTGATATTTTATCATTCAAATTAAACTCAAACGGCTCAAGTAAACTCCCCATTCGGATTGTATCAAAGCCGTTGCGTTCTTCTATTTTTACAACAGGAAGATTTAAAAGTTCTCGGCACTCACTATCAGATAATGTTCTTCCGTCTTTTGTCTGCCCGATTAAAATATGCTTGTGAGAAGTATTATCTTTTGAAGTTATCCCGACATTATAATAACCAATCTCAACAGGCTCAATATCAGAATTTACATAAATCTTTGCTTCCTGTGGACAAGCCATATCCATCTCTTTTAAGATACCTTTTGAAAATACAGAGGTTAATGCGATTCTACCTCGTGCCGGAGAAAAGTCTTTATTCATTCCGTACTGCTGATAGCCTTTATAATCCTTTAAAAATCTGTCATCTTTATACGAGAATAAATACGGTCTGTTATATCCCTCGATAAGTTTTAAGGTTTTATTCTCGTCATCAATTTCGTACCAACCCTCTTTTATATTAAGGAAATAGTATTTTACAACCTCCCACAAATCTTTATTTATCTCATCGATTTTATCTTCCATATATTTTGGATTAACTGAAACTTTGTCAGCTATTGATTTTGTAAAAGTTGTGAACAAGATATCTTCAGTCCTATCAACAAGCTCTTCGTTTGCCTCTTTATTAACTGCAAGATTATTTTTGAAAGCATCTTGAACTTCTGTTGAACTTCTGAAGTTTTGCAATACCTCTTTTATTTTTGTATCAAAATTCCCGACAATATCATCACTCATTCCGAATATTCCGTTGAACTGCAAAGTCCTTTTATTAATGAGTTCCAAGATACGAACATCGGCAAAATTTTCTTTACTCAACATATTTATTACCAAAACATCGGAGTCTTGTCCCTGACGATGACACCTGCAAATTCTCTGTTCAATCTTGACCGAATCATACGGCAAGTCGTAATTCACAACAACAGGACAGAACTCTAAGTCTATGCCCTTTGATGCTTCGTCATTTGCTATCAGGATTTGAATTTCATCATCAAATCGGAATTGCTCGATTGAATCGTTGTCTTTGTATTTTATAGTGTTATAACCCTGACCTAAAAATATCTTGTATAAATAATCAAATGTCAGACTGTGTTCGACATAAATTATTGCCTTTTGTTTTACTTTCATTGATTTTAAGTGATTGAAAGTCGTTTTTAATATTTTCAAAAGTTCTGCTGTTTTTGAATTTATATGAATATCGTCTGTGAGTTTTTGTATCTCATCCAATATGGCTTTTTCGTGTCCGTAAGTCCTTTTTATAGCACCGTCAAGAATGTTTGAAAATGCTCTTGGCGAAGATGAAAGCGATTTGAAAAATAATAAATTCAAATTATAACTGTCCATTTCAGGGTATGCCGCTTTGTCATCAGACAAAATATAAGCAGAAACTAATTTATAAATAAGTTTCTCTTCCTTTGATAACTCATAATCAACTGTAATCGGTATTCTGCGTGTGAAATTCACATAATCCGTTGTTTGAACTTTTAAAGTTCTGAAACAAAACTGTGAAACCCACTCTGTAAGTTCTTTGTATCTTTCAGGTTGTCTGAAATATCGTTTATAAAACCAATCAGCATCAGGCAAAACACTCTCATCAATAAAATGAATAAGCCAATAAATATCCATAATACTCATAGTGATTGGAGTCGGAGTCAGGAGTAATTTGTAAGCATTGCCGACTGCATCTTTTAGAGTCTGCACCATTTTATTTTCCGGCTTTGATAAAACATCAGCTTCGTCAAAAATTACAAGATCCCATTCCCTTTCTTTAACTGCAAGTGCGTGTCTTGTTGCGATGTCGTATGTTGTAATAACAATCCCGACTTCATCAGGCAGAGTTTTTGAATTATTCCAAAACACGAAAGGAACGGTCGGGAAGTCTTTTTCTAATTTTCGTCTCCATTGAGGAACGAGGTTCGGAGGTAAAATCACAAGAATATTAGGTTTTCCCTCGTACCATTTCTGACAAGCAACCAAAAGTGCCTCGTAGGTTTTACCTAAAGATGCTTCGTCACATAAAATACACCCCTGCAAATAATCGGAACGCAGAGCAAATCGTGCCGCCATAATCTGATACGGGTAAATTTTAGCATTAGAAGATGCATAAACCGGCAGGAAGTTTTTATCGTCAGCAAGACTTTCAAGACGATTAGCCTCAACAATTGCAGAATATTTTGATTGAAACTTTGTTTTCACTTCCATCATTCTGTGCTTATTTTAGCATAAATTAATATGATATTTTAATTATTAAATAGCTTTTAAATAGTGTTTGAACTAACATTGAACGGTATTTAAAAATCTTCACGAAGCATATCTCTTACCATTTCTTGTATTATACTTTGTTCGTCTTTTTTTATTTCATCATCTATATTAAAAGTTTTTCTTGCAATTTTCAAAAGCTCTTCAACCTTATAACTTACTTTTTTCTGTTTTAACAGTTCTTCAGTGAGGTTTATAAAAATATTAAGTCTTGAAGGGTCAATGTTGTAGTGATTATCTATATCCGTATGGAAATCATCAAGCATTTTTCTGACAAGTGCGTAAATTGCATCTCTCGAAATTGTATTCACTTTATAAAATCCGTCCCGCTTTATGCCCCAATCTCCGGAAGCTTTCCATCTCCGGATAGTTCTATCCGATACTCCTATTCTGTGTGCAATTTCTTCTTCTGTTATAAATTGCTCAACATACATTCTCTCTGCTATATCGTAAAATTGCTTTCTTTTCATTATTAGCCTATACCTACTTTCCCTTCTGCAAGCAATTTATCGGTTTCAAAAAGATAACAGTTTTTATTTTTTTCGGTATCTTTTATTACAATTTTTGTATCTTTTTCTTTTTTATTCTTAGCTTGTTCCATTTCTTCTTTGTATTTTTTTTCTTCTTCCGCCAATCTTCTATCAGTTTCCCAAAAATAAAATACCGGCTCTTCTTCTCGATTTTTCTTTTCAAGTTCTGCAGCTAACAGAAATTCCGATAAATCTGCGTGTCCGAATTCATCCATTTCCTTTTTCTTTTGAATTGCTTTGTCCATATTGGTATTAGCGATTTTTGTTACTTTAACATTCTTCTTAAATTCTCGTTCGACACTTCTGTATGCAGCCTTATAATTTTCACATTTTTCTGTCAAAGATATTGTTTTATCCTGCTTAATATATGCTACTGCGGTTTTTAAATTACGTTTCTTTCTTGCCATAGCTTCTTTGAACTCTTCTTTGGAAATTTTATCGGCATATAATGCTGCAACGGAATCCGCAACTTCAACTGTGCCGACAAATTCATCATTGTCGGATTTGAATGCCCACGCTTCTTTGTAATTGTTTATATCTCTTCGTAGATAAACTCGCAAGCCGGTTTTATTAATCATCCAATCGCTCCAGTAAGTAATCCCCAGAGTACTATCTTTAATTCCGTTTCTGCGAACTGTATAATCTTTTGAAGTTCGCATACAGAATAATTTTAAAGCATCTTTAGAGGTAACAACTTTTTCTTTGTATTCTTCATAAAATAATTCGTCCGGACATTTGCCCAAAAGATTTTTACCTTGCGATGGTTTTTTATTCAGGATATTAATAATAAAATCATCAAATAGCTTTTTAAATTCTTCAAACTGCATAATTTTCCCGTTTTTGATTTCTTTATTGAGTTTTTCAGGTCTTTCGGCAACACTTCCGCCACGATATCCGACACTATGTTTGGATATTAACTCTTTTATTTTGAGAAAATCCCTTTCAACAGGTTTTGTTTGTGCATTATAAGGAAGTGCAAAATGAACATTAATATTCAATTCTTTTAACATAGCAGATGTTTTATTTTCGTTTGAAATTACTTTAAAGTTCTTTCTTCCTCCTGCAAAATCTTTTGAACGGTAATCTTTTCCGTTATCTATAATTACATCTTTGGGTAAACCATATTCTTGAGCTGCATAATAAAATGATTGAAAAATTAAATCTGAATTCGGATTTCCTGTTTGTAGAATCCAACCGAGCCATTTTCCGGATTTATAATCTCGCCAAACTGTAACCCACGGGAAAATCGGTTTGTTATTAGAATCATAGCATGCAACATCTATTTGTGCGTGGTCTGATACCCAAACCTGATTACACGTTATATTTGAATAATCTCTTTCCATATAGTTTGCATATTTTCTGTTCCAAGCGGATTTACCATATCTTGCAAGAAAAATACTTTGTTTCGGTAGTTCTTTATCCAATCTGCGCTTGAATGCCATAAAACTGGGAAATGTGTTTCGGTCAATATTATCTTCCCTTATTGCGTAACCTAATGTTAAATCCCAACAAGTTCTTAAAGACGGTGCGCCTTCTACTAAATACAGGGTTTTAAAATATTCAAAATATTTGTCAGGAACGGATGATCCGACTAAATGCTGTCCGTGTTTTGAAATTAATCCTGCAACTCCATATCTGAAATATCTTCTGCGCATTTTTATTACAGATGGATAAGATGTTGTAAATTCCTCTTCATCGTTATTGTTCCAATTATCAATAAACTCTTTTAATTCTTTGCCTTTAAGTCCAGCGGAAGCATCTAAAATCCTAACATATTTTTCAGCCTGCAATTTTGCCCAACTCGGGACTTCGGAATATTTTAAATCTACTGCCGTATCTCCAAGATACTTATCTTGAGCAAAATCCGGC
>CACYKP010000038.1 GCA_902775025.1 uncultured bacterium
TCTTCCGTGGTCGCCTACGATTATATCATTACCTGTTATACGATTATCATTGCGCAAGACGCCGTTTACGGATACTTCTCCAACGCCTGTGATAACTCCCGAATTTATCATAGGACTCGTTGTACTGCCGCCATTAAGAGTTAGAGTACCGCCATTATTAATATCACCTTGTGTTGAAAGAGCTTCATTAACGGAAATATTTCCATTATTTGTCAAAAGCTTTGATGCAGTTGATTTTAATTCATCAACAACGACAATCCCTTTTTCAGCCAATGTTGTATTTGCCTGAATATCCATAGTCTTTTGAGTAATATTTAAAGTATCTTCTCCATTACCCAAAGTTGTATTCCCTACCGTCGTAAGAGTTCCGTATGTCGTAACAGCAGGAGTGCCGGAAGAAACACCCCCGACATTTTTTGTTAATGTTCCACCACTTAACCTCAATTCTCCTGAGTTTGATATTGCATTATTTGATGCAGTGCCTATTTTCTCAGCTTTAGTGATAATTATACCTGTATTTACAATATCACCTGTAATTTCACCGTCTTCGAGATTTGTAAATGTACCGCCGGTGTTATCAGTGAGATTAGTAACAATGCCATAATTTGAAACTGATGAATTATTTTTTAATGTAGTTATTTGACTGTAATTGTTAACAGTACCGGCTATATTTTCAACTTCGTTAATAGTACCTCTGTTTGTAGTTGTACCATTTTCATTAGTTAATTTGACAACAGATGAATTTGCATTGTTATTAAATGTACCATAATTCTCTACTTCATCTATTTCACCAATTTTTGTACCTGTAGAATTATTATTAAATATAGCTTCTGATTTATTTACAACTTTTGGAATACTTATGCCGCTGCTATCAACCGTACCGGAAAATACATTAACAGTATTACCGCTAATTTTGCCCGCTAAAATAATCTTTCCTGAAGCTGCAGTGAGTTCTTTATCAACTACTTCTCCAGAGTCATTTAATGTCTTGTATGAACTGATAGTTGTAAGATCATTAACGTTTATAGCACCATCTGAACCTGTAATTTCATCAGATATAGTAAGTGTTTTATTATCAGCACCTGTATTAATTAATTCTAACTGACCTTCATTATGAATAGCATTAGAAACTTGAGCAGGTTCCTCCTCTTCTTCATCTTCCTCACCTACTAAATTTCCAGATAAAGAAACATTTTTACCGTCAGCTATAATACCAAATACACCGTTCTGAGCATTATAAATGGCACCACCGGCTGTTTTAGCTCTATTATTCGTAAAATCTGTATTTACAGCCACTGTTTGAGCTTCATTATATATTGCACCGCCATACACAGCATTATTTTCTTTTAATGTTGAATCCTTAAGGTTTACAACTCCACTTGCAGTATATATTGCGCCACCTTTTGAAACATTGTTATCAGCGTAGTTATTTTTAAACTCTGTATCAAATATATTTGCAGAAGATGTATCCCCTTCTTGGTATATTGCACCGCCATGAGCAGCTGTATTATCTGCAAATGAAGGTTTAAAAGTTTTATTACCTTCTTTTAACTGTTTTACAGTAAGAGTTCCGGTATTATAAATTGCTGCTCCGTTATCGTTTGTTGATATAGAGTCAAAAGAATCACCTTCAAAGGTTGCAGTTCCGGCATTCAAAACTTTTGAATTATACAACGTAGGATCCGAATATAAAACACCGCCTGCAAGATTGTTGATAGCTACTGTATTATCTCCACCAAACTCTGAGTCTTTAATTTTTAAAATACCTCTGTTAGTTATTGCAGTATTAAATCCTGATATTGATGCATTTTTTACAGAAAGTGTTTGAGATTCACCAACTTTTATTCCAAAAGAACTATTTTCTGCATATATTGCATTATGAGAACCATCAACATTCAGTTCTTTTCCTTGCATAGTAAGCAAATTATTTACAGATTCATCCTCATCAAGAGTATAAGTTTTATTTTCTATATTTGATATTACAGCATTATTAATATCAGCATGCGTTCCCAAAAGTTTTCCTTCATTAGAATCATATTTGAATCTATATGAACCGACGCCTCCGGTAAAATCGACAATTAATTTATCATCTTCGACATTTAATACTTTTTGAGTATTATTACCGGCTATTTGTAAAGAAACTTCAGAAGAATCAGGTGCTGACAAAGCATTTATTGAATTAATAATTATACTTCCGCCTTTTTCAACATTTACTGCATTAATAACATCTGCTCGACCTTCTAAAATATCCGCATCAAGAGATATATATAAATCATTATCCTTGATATTTACATTACCTAATTCTATATTACCAAGCTTATTATCAACAAAACTTATAGTTCCGTTATTACCTACAATAGAATTTATCCCCGATAAATCAATGTCCCCTTCATGTCCCGCTTCTGTTGAAGCAAGCGCCGTTACATCAAGAATACCGTTTGACAGTACTAAATTATTTCCGTTTATTGTACTCGATAGACTTACTGTATCGTCAGAACTAATTTCGACATTACCTGTAGCTGAAGCAGAATAACTATCAATATCAGTATTTATAGTACCACCGGTAATTATTATATTACCGTCATTTTTTATAACTGAACTATCACCAAATCCGGATGCATTTGTAACAAAAACTCCGTTCTCAACATTGTTTAAATTACCTGTAACTTTTCCGACAATTCCGTCGTGGCTGTTATATACATATCCGCTGTTACTTAAATTTACGATTTCTCCGGCATTTTCTACTGAATTTGGCTCTGTATTACTATTTGTCAGATTTGTAATTGATGCTCCTGATTTATTATAAATATAGCCAAAAGTATTTGCTGCTTGTGCAATTTGATTATTATTGTTAACAGTACCACCCTGAACATTTACATCAGACATTACGCCGAAATTGTTTGTTTCACCGTTGTTACTAGTAATCTGTTTTGTAAAATCTCCGCTCGTAAGATTAAATGTACCGCCATTATTTGTTACTGTTCCGCCAATACCTGATGCATCGGTATTTAATTCACCTGATTGTATATAAACATTTTGATCTATTTTACTTCCGTCATGGATTGTAACAGAACCATCTGCAATATATGTTGCAGTGTCAACTGCGCCGTCTGCTGTTGATATCTTGTAATTTTTTTCAGATGAGCCCAGAGTACCTTCTGTCAATGTTACTTTGCCTGCATTGTTTATATCTGAAGCAATATAATCAGCATTAACATATAACCGTCCCTCTTCTGTTACATTTATATCTTGAGCAACTTTTGCACCAACTGTTACATTATCTCCGGCAATATCAGTATGGCCATCTCCGCTAACTTCACTGCTTAAAAGACCATTTCTGAGTGTCAGAATTCCATTATTAATAATTCCGTTTGCATCAACTAATGCACTTGCACCTGAATCCAATTCTGCATTCTGAGATATTTGAATATCATTATCCAAAATAACATCGGCAAATTTACTACTGTTTATTAATTTTGCAGAGTCGACTCCGTTTCCTATTACTACAGAACCTTCACCATATATATTACCGTTATTTGTCATATCAGAACCGTTAAGGTTCAGCTTGCCGTTATTATTTAAAAATCCATGGTTTCTAAAACTGCTGCTTACATTTATAATTCCGGCATTTGTTATTTCCGGCTCTACTATAACATCCGGATCTGCATCAGGATCTTTTTCTATTCCTGAAACAAAATCATTAACATTAATAACCGTGGAACTTAGTATATCAGTTGTAGTATTTGCATATAACGCATTTTGATTGATTTCAATATTTTTTGAATCATCTCCTAATGTAACACCATCGCCGCCAACTAAAATTATATTACCATAACTTTTACCAAGACCGCCATCATATCCGTCAATTGATTTAACGAGCTGTCCACCATTTAAAGTTAAATTGCCTGCATTTGATATAGTAGAAGTGTCATCTATTGCCAAATTATCTGCTGATATTGAAGCTTGAGCTGATAATTCATTTACAAAACTTCCATATACAGTACCTTCTGCAGAATTAAAATTTGAACCCTCTTCATTTATTACATCTGCGTGGATGTTTCCGCTGCTATTAATGTTACCATTTATATATACCTTGTCTTGTGTAATCTCACTCTCAGCTATTCTTGTGTTTCCGGAAAACTCTGTTTCGCCGCTTGAATTGGTTATATTCTTTTTAAACAAACCACTAATTATATACAGTTTAGAAGCATTATCAATATTACCATCTATGCTATTTCCCGATGTGGTTAATTTGCCTGATTTGACATAAATGTCTTGTGATATAACTTTTCCGTCTGCGACATATACATCTCCGTCTATTACATCAGTGCTGCCTGCACCTATAACATTTTGCGACAAAACTCCATCTATAAGTTCCAAACCATGCTCAACAGCATTTTTAACGGTACCGCCAATATAGTCTGCAGAAGTATTTAACTTTCCGTTGCTTACATTTATATTTTGAGAAACTTTTTTATTAAAATAAACAGTATCATCTGTATTTATATATGTTGTTCCACCGCCTGAAACCGTATTTGATAAAGTACCGTCATTCAATACCAAAAAACCGTTATTTATTATGTCGCCATCAATATCATCAACATTATCTGCGGATGTTGTCATCTCACCTGAAAAATCTATATTAATATCATTTCCGCTTATATTACCCTTGTTATTCAGATACTGTTTGACATTAATTATACTGTCGGTACTTCCTCCTGTTACATCACCGTTAAACTCTACTTGACCTTCTATATTAACAGTTCCGCTATTATTTATATCAGTATTATTATTGTTAAATTTTACATTTTTTAAAGTTAAAGTGCTTTTTTCATTATTTGTTAATGCTGTGCCAAAGTTATCAACCTGAACATTAAACAAAGTTAGTCTTTTATTCGCAGGAATTATAAGACCATTATTACCATCTGCATTTGATAATATTCTATATGCGTTTCCTTCTGAATCATAATCACCTGATATTGACAGCTTATCACCTGTCATAGTCAAAGCTCCGGATGTATTTCCAATATATTCATCCTTATGCAAGGCATAAGCCCTATCACTTATTGCCGACAAAATAGCATCTTTTATATTCAAATTATTTTTTGTATAAATATGCAGAAAACTACCTTGCGTACTATTATAATTTATTGAAAATAATAAATCTTTGCCCGTTCTATTATTTGTTATTTTTACATCGCCAACAGATACCGTATTACCCAAAGATGCATTAGTAAGCAAAACATCCTTTGATGTAAAATCATCAGTTGTACAATCAGAGATATTTATATCAGTGATACTTATGTTCTTAGAAGTTGAATTTACAAAATTGCCGCCGAATTTATCTGAGATATCTTGTCTGATATCTAAATCTATTGCAAGATTTAAAGGAGAAGATGAAGTATCTATTTTACCAAGGCTTATATTACCGGTTTTATCATCCTGCACACTTATCTTACCTGCTCCTGATATTATTTTTGTAATACTTGTAAAATCTATATTTCCGTTTGCATCTGCAAGCCCTGCGGTATTTACTGTGCCGGAATTGAGTACTATGTTATTATTTGTAATTGTATGATTAAGTCCGATTGAACCGAATTCAGAAGCATTAAATATAATTGAACCATTCTTATAGCCTTCTGTTGCATTCAAAATCTCAGTTTTTGTATCACCAAAAAATAATGTTATTGTTCCGTCATTACGAATTTTACTGCCTTCACCCAAACCTATATTACTTGCCGGAGCGCTGATTGTTCCATAGTTTTCGACATCACCGACTAAACCTCCCACACCAACTGACAACATTCCGCTTTCTTTGTTGGTTGTATGGCCTATTATTTGACCTGCATTGTCAAAGCTTCCTTCATTTTCAATATCGGAATATATTATGCCGTTTTTATCATTGGTAACAATTCCTGCAGGAGTATTACTTAATTTATGCCCTGCATTAATAACGCCTGTGTTAATAAAAACAGCATCATTATTAACGTCATTATTTATAGTCCCTAAGTTTTCGAATGATGCTTTTACATCTGGAGAGCTTGTATTATTTATAACTGCGTTTATAACACCTGATTCCGCATTTTTAAATGTGCCTGCACCATAGTTATTTATAGAGCTTTTACCAGTTATAATACCGCTATTTTCAAAATTAGCAGAGTTATATATTAAAGAATTAATTTGACCTGTACTTTTGTTTAAAATATTACCGCCGGCATTATTAAAAATGCTTCTATCTTCAGTTATAATACCATTATTCTCAATTTTGGCATAATTATAGATGTTAGCTGATATTCTGCCGCTTGTACTGTTTACTATTGAACCTGCTCCAACATTATCTATACTGCCTGATTGAATATAATTATTGTTAATAAGTTGTGCGTGATTTGCAATATTTCCGTTTATTTCACTATTATTTTCAAGAGTACCGTTAAAGACTTCTATATCATGCCCTGAAACAGAATTATCTAACACTACCTTTCCAAAAATATCACTGATTGGGGGAATAACCTCACCATCTTCCTCATTAACTGTAGAGTTTTGTATCGCATCATCTGGTATTTCGTAAGCATTTATATATTTTTCTATAATATTGCCGTTATTATCTGTTGTTTTATACTTATTTATAACGCTTATGTCATTAATATTTAATGTTCCGCTAAAACCTGTTATCCTGTCCGCAACAGTAATAGTATGATTTTCTCCGGCAGTTAAAGTTGCGGTACCCCAATTATTGTATATTGCATTAGAAACACCGTTTGCTTTATTACCGCTAATGGTAACATCGTCTTTATCAGCTACTATATATAAGTTTGCGTTTTGTGCATTATAAATACCGCCACCATCACCGTTCGTTGCAATATTGTTTAAAATATCCGTATTTACAATAACTGCCGTATTTGCATTATAAATACCGCCGCCGTTCGTAGCTGCCGTATTACCATCAATTGTACTATTTGTTATATTTAAAACTGATGCATTTGAAGAATTATTTTTAGTTAGTATTGCACCGCCGTTTTGAGCAGAATTATTACCCGCAAATGTTGTATTTACGGCAGTTGTTTCCGCACCGTCCGCAAATAATGCTCCACCACCGTATGTATCACTCTCTGTACTGCTGCCAGTTGTTTTATTACCTGTAAACGTTGAATTGGTTATATTTATATTTCTGTTTGTGCTTATTGCGCCGCCATTTATGTATGAAGTATTACCGTTAGTTGTATCACCAAAAATTGCACTATCAACTGTAATTGGAGTTTCTCCACTACTATTAATATATATAGCACCGCCGCTTTGTTCTGTAGTATTGTTTTTTAAATCTGTATTCTTAACGGTTAAACCTGAATTATCACCTTGCACAAATATTGCACCGCCGTTACTATGCGCACTGTTGTTAGTAAAAAATGAGCGATTTTCCGCATTATCAGAATCTACTGTTAAAGTTGAATCAATTACATTTATTGCACCGCCTGAACCCGCATTCGCAGTTACTTTATTTGAATCAAATCCGGAATTAAATAAATTTAAATTACTTCCGTTTTTTGCATTAATAGCACCACCACCGTTTACTGCGGTATTTGAATAAAATACCGCACCGTTTGCATTAATATTTGAATTATTCGCGCTGATAGCTCCGCCATATCCGGAAGCAGTATTTGCGCCTGCCGTTGTGCGGTTACCAAAACTTGTATTTATCAATTGCAAATCACCGGCGTTTTCTAAAGCTATCGCACCGCCATCTCCTGCTGCCGCTTTATTACCAGTAAATGTTGTTCCTTGAACATTAATACTTCCGCTTTTATAAATCGTTTCAGTATCTTCATCAACAGTTCCGGCCGAATAAATACCGCCGCCGCTTTCAGCCGTATTCTTCTCTATAGCTGAAGAGTCTATGGTTATTCCGTCTACCCCGCCTTGATATATTCCGCCGCCTAACACAGCAGAATTAGAGCCAATGTTTGTATCAGATATTTGTAAATATCCTTCATTATAAATGCCGCCGCCGATATTTTCCGAGGTATTATTCTTTATTGTTGAATTATCAGTTATCTCAGTATTTGAACCGATGCCATTATAAATAGCACCACCTGCAGATGCAGCTCCTTCTACACTGTTATCACTGATATCAGTATTTCGTATAGCTGCATTTGCATATTGATTTGATATACCACCGCCCTTAGCCGCAGTATTACTTGTAATAGATGACTTTTCAATACTAAAATCCGCGGTTGTAATATTGTAGTTATGTTCATCGTCTTCTTCTACGGTTCCTATATTTGCGATTGCGCCGCCGCCATAACCATCTGTTTCTGTATTATCAGAATTGCCGTCAAATATTGCATTGGATATTTGAGCATGACCGCCCGCACCGTTAAATAGAGCGCCGCCGCCATGTAGCATATCGACACTGGAAGTCGTACTGTTTGAATTAAATCCTACGTCATTAACACTGCCGTCGATAGTTAATTCACCTTGATTGTATATAGCACCGCCTTGAACAGCAGTATTTTCATTAAACACTGCCTGATTATCCTGATCGGAGTGAATTATCGTCTCTCCGAAATTGTGTATCGCACCACCATCTTGTGAAGCCGTATTACTTTCAAAAGAAACACCTGATATTTCCGTATTACCGCTATAGTCGACATATATAGCTCCGCCACTTTTAGCACTATTGCCGTTAAACGACGTACCGGAACCATCCTCCTCAACCGTGCCGATAGTTGTAAAGCTTTCATTATATATAGCACCGCCATTATTGACTGCAGTATTGTTATTGAACTCACTTCCGTATATGCCGGCTTCTTCACCGCTTGCTATAAATACAGCACCACCTTCTGACGATGCTTGGTTTTGATTAAATTTTGCGTAAGATATTTCTGTTGCACCGCTTGTATATATTGCACCGCCTTGAACTGCCTTGTTTGCCGTAAAACTCGGTTCGTTTTCATCACCGTCTCGTTCAACAGTTAATGTTCCGTCATTATATATAGCTCCGCCACGATTATATGCAGTATTTTTTCTAAAAATATCTCCGCTTGTTGTAACATCACCGTCATAATCATTGTAAATTGCAGGACCGTTTTCTGCTGTTAAATTTTGATAAGTTACAGGATCGCTATATAACTTACCGTTATTATAAATAGCTCTGCCTGTGATTTTATCTCCGTCAAAAACAGAATCTAAAACTGTTAAATTGCCGTTATTCTGTATTAAAGCTTCACTATTTTCAGACTGAACACTATTCAGCGCAGAATTGGCAATAGTTAAATTTTCATTTTCTCCTATCCAAATACCGTTTAACTCACTTACATTTAGAGAAGTTGAATTATATACATAAGTTTTTGAAGCATCAGGGATTGAATTTTCATTGATTGTTTTTAAAACTATCATTCCGCCGGCAGCATCGTTTGATGCCGAATTATTTTCGTAAACGGTATCATTAATCACGCACGCTATATCATTTTTAAGCAATGCAGCACTTTGAGAAACAATATTGTAATAATTTCTGTATAATTGACTTGCAGAACTACTTGTTTTTTCGTCGTATTGCTGTCTCTCAGCATTCATTGCGGAGGTAACAAGCAAGCCTGTGGTCAGCATTATAGCAGCTAACAACTTCTTATTATTCATAAACTAATGACGGTATTCAAACTTCCTTTTTTTAATACTGATAAAAACAATCCTACGTATAACTATATTATCTCGTATTTTTCATGTATTGTCAATCGACTAAAAACATTATAAGTATTTGTTTTTAGTTAATATTTTTGATTCAAAAAATTTATAAAACCTCAAACATCGCATATACTCTTGATATATGGTATATATACAACAACTTAACAAAAAAAATTTATTTTTTACTTTGTTAAGTTACTTTAACTTTTATAAAAAATTGTTAACTTTTTCTATTTTATGTACTTTAGAATTTTACTCAAATCTTTTTCATCTATTATAATAGAAGCTTTTTCTTTTACGATTGGTTTAGCACAAAATGCAATAGTTTTAGAAGCATATTTAAACATACTTAAATCATTAGCTCCATCGCCGACAGCAAGAGTGTTTTCTCTTGTTACATTAAGAAGCTTTTGAAGTCTTTTTAGCATTTGTCCTTTGCTATCATTAAACATCATCTCGCCGCCGACTTGACCGGTTAGAAGTCCGTCTTTAACATGAAGAATATTTGCAAACTCTCCGTCTAAGCCAAGTATTTCAGAATAATAAGTTGTCGCATTGCGAAAACCGCCTGAGAAACAAACTACTTTATACCCTTTTGCCTGTAAACCTTTAACAACTTCTTCTGCACCGTTCATAAGGGGTAAATTATGGCATATTTCATCAACCTTTGATATAGGTAAACCTTTAAGATATGACACACGTTCAGTTAGACTTTCAAAAAAGTCCAATTCACCACGCATAGCTCTATCGGTTATCGCTTTAACTTTTTCGCCGATACCAAGTTCTTTAGCAAAAAACTCCAAAGTTTCTCCGTCCATCAATGTTGAATCAAAATCAAATACTGCCAGTTTGTTTGTCATTAATTTTCCTTTCCCCTCTCCAATGGGAGAGGATAGAATTTCTTTATGAGCGTAAAAATATAGGTCGGGTTTTAACCCGACAAAATAAAACAGCAAGTTTGTAGGGTGCAATTATTTGCACCACTACATTATACTGTTAATTTTACATACTTAGGATTATGAACACCATCGATTTTTTCTATAGCCATTAATGTTTCATCATCAACTGTAGTATCAATATTGATTACCATTATTGATTCTTGGTGTTTGTCGTTCTTTTGAACTACGTTCATTGAACCGATATTTATACCTTTTTCACCGATTACACGAGCAACTTGTGCAATCATAGACGGTTTATTTGTATGCGGCACAATTAGAACGTGTTTTTCAGGTCTTATACTTGTTTCATACTCGTTAATCTTAACAATTCTTGGAATATCTTTTGTAACAAGAGCTCCGGCAACAACGGTGGTTTCTTTGTCAGTAGTTAATTTAACCGTTATTCTCCCTGCAAAAGTTGTTTTTGCTTTTGATTTAGATGAAACGATATCTACACCTCTATTTTTAGCAATTACAGGAGCATTTACATAATTAACCCCCTCTAATCTTGAAGATAGAGCACCTTTTAGAACTGCAACTTCAAGCGGTTGGATATCTTTATCAGCTAAATCACCGTCAGCAACTATCTCTATTGATTTAATTGCGCCTGAAGATAGTTGAACTGCAAGCTCTCCCGTATTTTCAGCAATTCCCATGTAATCTTTAACAGGCTCTAATCTGTCAGGTCTTAGTGACGGAATATTAACGGCAGAAGATGCAGAACCGCCTGATAGAACTTCTTTAATCTGTTCTGCAACATCAATTGCAACATTCATTTGCGCTTCTGTTGTACTTGCGCCCAAGTGAGGAGTAAGCACAATGTTCTTTTCACATTGAATTAAAGGACATTCTTGAATATTCGGCTCATTTTCATAAACGTCAATCGCTGCACCTGCTACATAACCGCTATTGATGGCATCTTTTAAATCATTTTCATTAATAATACCGCCTCGAGCGCAGTTAACAAGACGAACACCTTGTTTCATTTTTGCGATTGTATCTTTGTTAATCATATTCAAAGTGTCTTTATTCTTTGGAACATGAACTGTAATAAAATCAGGTCTGCCCCAGAAATTATCAAGGTTTTCAATATATTCGGCACCTTTTTTCTCAACAACTTCTTTAGAGCTAAATGGGTCATAAACTATAACTTTCATTCCTAAAGCTAAAGCAACTTCGCCGACGTGAGAGCCGATTTTACCAAAACCGATAATTCCCAAGGTCTTTTTGTACAACTCAGTACCTGTATATTTACCCCTATCCCACTTACCTTCTTTTGTTGAAGTAGCTGCAGGTGCAATATTACGAGCCATAGCTAACATCAAAGCCAAAGTGTGTTCAGCTGCTGCCATTGTGTTACCGTCAGGTGAATTAACAACTATTATACCTTTTTGAGTGGCAGCGTTTAAGTCGATGTTATCAACCCCAACTCCAGCTCTACCAATAATCTTTAGATTTACCCCTGCCTCAATAATCTTTGGTGTAACCTTTGTTTGACTTCTTACCATCAGAGCATCATAATTCGGAATAACTTTTATTAATTCTTCTTCACTCATTGTAGGCAGAAAATCAACATCTGCTACCGCTTCAATTATTTTCCCTGCTGACTCATTTATTTTATCTGTAACTAAAACCTTCATGCATCCTCCCTATTGTTTTTGGTGCAAATAATTGCACCCTACTTACTTGTTATTAATGTTGTTGGGTTTCACCCAACCTACATTCTTATTTTTAATGCTTTCTATATTCTCAAAATCATTCATAATTATTCACCATAGACCATTGTAGGCAAAAAGAATGTAGGTTGGGCATACTTGCCCAACAACTATATATTTACCCCTCTGCTAATGCTTTTATTGCAGTTGCAACACCTTTACCAAGTTCAAATTTATATCCCAATTTATGCAAAGTTGCTTCTAATGCTCCAACTGCGGATATTACATCTCTATCACAGACAAAACCCAATGTTCCCATTCTGAAAATTTTATCTTTTAATGCATTTTGACCGTTTGCAACAAGCACATCAAAATCTTCTTTAATAGTTTTTCTGATATCAGGAACACTAATTCCTTCAGGGGGGTAAATGGAGGTTATTGAGTGGCTTGCATTTTTATCTTCTTTAACAACAAGTTCCAAACCGATTGCTCTGATAGCTGAACGCAATGCCATAGCATGGCGTTTATGGCGAGCGTTCATGTTTTCAATACCTTCTTCTTTAATCATCTCTAAAGCTTTATCCAAACCGCAGAAAAGATTTACTGCAGGTGTAAACGGAGTTGAATCAGCTTGAACAGATTTTCTGTAAGCCTTCCAATCCCAATAAAAGCTTGGATGTTTGCATTCTTCGTATACTTTCCATGCTCTCTCGTTAGCAACAAGAAAAGCTAATCCGGGTGGAATCATAAAGCCTTTTTGAGAACCTGAAACCAAAACATCAATACCCCACTCATCAGGGTTACATTCCATAGCACAAACGGAAGTAACACCGTCAACTACTGATATAGCACCGTGTTCACGAATAATTGAACAAAGTGTTTTAACATCGTTTGCCGCACCTGTTGAAGTTTCAGAATGAGTCAAAGTAATCTTCTGCTAATTTTGCTCTCAAAACTTCAGGGTCAATCACTTCGCCTGTTTCAACTTCAATCTTATCAACAATTGCACCTCTTGATTCAGCTATTTTAGCCCATCTGTTACCAAAGTTACCTAAAATGAGTGATAAAACATGGTCGCCTTCGTTAACAAGGTTTTCTAATGCTGCACACATTGCGCCCGTTCCGCTTGAAGTATAAACAAAAACATCATTTTTTGTTCTAAAAACGTATTTTAAATTCTCATAAACATTATGCAAAACCTTTGAAAATTCACCGCTTCTGTGTCCGATAGGATGTTTTGCAATTTCTAACATTACACTTTCAGGTACCGGTGTAGGTCCCGGAATCATCAAAAATAATTTATCCTTCATATAATATCCTCCCTAATCTTATGTATTTATTCTAGCACAGTCGCTATATATTGGTAAAGATTAGTTTTATATCATATAAAATTAAAATGCCGTACTCTCACCTTCTCCTCAACAGGGATAGGAAAATACGGATATTTACACATTTAAATTAAAGTTGACCGTTTGTAAAAATTTTGTAAAATAATAATATATGGAAGTATCATTTGACAAATATTCCCTAATGGTTGACGGAAAGCGTGTGTTTATTAAAAGCGGTGCTTTTCATTATTTTCGAACCCCAGGGGTTGAAATGGCTCGTGATAGGTTCCAAAAAATGAAAGCCGGCGGTTATAATACAGTTGATTTGTATTTCAACTGGAATTACCATAGTCCAAAACAGGGTGAGTATGATTTTTCAGGGATAAAAGATGTAAGAAAAATTTTGGAAGAAACCAAAAAAGCAGGATTATTTGTTATTGCTCGCCCAGGACCGTTTATTAATGCGGAAGTTAACGCAGGAGGACTTCCTTTTTGGCTGTTAAAAGATGAAGAAGTAATCCCAAGAAACAGAATAGGCACAGAATACAAATATTCACCCAAATATATGGAATACGTTGCGGAATGGTACGATCAAATTATCCCGATAATAAGAGAGTTTGACAATGTAATCTTGTTCCAGATAGAAAACGAGTACGCAACAGATTCAATGGAAGAAGATTATATGAAAGAGCTTTATAAAATGGCTCGTGATAGGGGAATAAAATGCCCTATATTCCATAATGACGCTTATTTTGCAGGACTTTGGGCTGATTGTGTTGATATTTACGCTCTTGATTTATACCCATACATAAATCCGAATCAAAATTGGAAACAGGATAACTTCTGCTTTGATACATTAGATAATGTTGAAGACATTTTTAGATGTGCTAAAGAAGATTCACCGCCTTTTATCGCAGAAATGCAATCAGGCTGGTTTGATAAATGGGACGGAATGGGTTATAAACACATAAGAGAAGCTTTAGGCGATGAACATATTAACATAATGACAAAAACCGCTATATCTCAAGGTGTAACAATATTTAACCATTTTCTTGCGGTTGGCGGTACAAATTGGGGAAATTTAGCATGCGACGAAGTTTATACAAGCTATGAATTTACAGCCCCGATTGATGAATTTGGTGTTCCTCAAAGCAACTACCATAAGGCAAAAGAGATTAACTACTTTTTAGACTCTTTTGATTTAACCTGTACAGAGCCTAAAGAATTTGATTTCTGTCAGGAAAATATTTACGCAAAAATGCGTCATGATATTACGAATGATTGTGATTGGTTATTTTTGCGTAATATGGGTATCCAAGGCGAGCAAAATGAAGCGGAAAACGGAATTGTTTTACCAAACGGAAAAACTGTTAAACTAAAATCCTGTGATATGAAGATTTGTCCTGTGAATTTAAGTTTAAAAGGGTGCGATATTGAATTTTCTGACGCAGAGATTTTTGCAAGACTTCAAAAAGAAGATAAAGAAGCTGTTTTCTTTATATCAGACAAAGATGCTAACATTTATCTTTCAGACGGAACGGTTATATCAGGCAATCAAAAAGATTTTGCTAATTTTACTTTTGAACGTGCAGGAAAATCTACTCAAATTATCTTCTTAACAAAACATTTGGCTGATAAAAGCTGGTTCTTAAAAGATAGAATGATTTTTAATGCTGATTACGTTCTTCCAAACGGTGCAGCTGCAGTAGAAAAAAATACAGAGATAGCGTATTTTGATCTTCAATACGGATTTTCAAAGAAAAATTGCGTAGTTAATGAATTAGATAAATATTTTATACAACCGTTGGAAATATCAGATGTAAAATTCTGTTCTCCGGAGATTGACTTAGATTACGACTATTCTTCATGGAAAAAAATAAGCGGAAAAACAGATGCCTTCTCTTGTAATATTTTTGACGAATTTATTTGGTACAAAACTAAAATTCCAAATTATTTGACAGAGATTACATTAAGTGCAAGACACCTTTTTGCAGTCTATGTGAACGGAAAAGAGATAATAAACAGAAATAGCTATAAACTTGAAAAGCTCCAAGAAGTCCCTGAAACGATATCCGTTCCGTTAAATAAATCAATTTTAAACAGAGATGAAAACGAACTTACGATTTTGGTTCAAAACTTAGGGTTCGATAAAGGTTTTTCAGGTGATACCAATAATCCCAGAGGGCTTGTTATTTTTGAAACAACTCCGCAAATTCCTGTTGAATTTTCTGTCTGCGATAAGCTTTCAATAGAAAGAACAAATAAATATGAAAGTGATAATCCTTATTTAGCAAAAATAACCGTAAATTTTGATGTCGAATTTAAAGATAATGTGTTTTTTGCAAAATACATATCTTTTGAAGATTTCAGATGCCGTCGTGCAACAATTTATCTAAACGGAGTAAAAATAGGACGATACATAAAACGCAGACACGTTCAAGATAAATTCTATCTGATAAACGAATTTTTAAAAGAGCATAACACATTAGATATCGTTGTTTGGGAAAAGGATAGAAACGTCAAGTCTGCATGGGGGTTTAAATCGGACTTGGAAAATGTTAAAATACTATTAGGAACATTCAAGAATTATCAACTGTTTAAATAAGAGGTATAAAAAGATGGTCATTGTCCCCGATTTTTTGATTAAGCGAATTTATCAAAAAGGCTCATTAAAAAAGCTTGAAAACGGAGCAAGCTTTAATCTTAAGAATGTTCTCGGCCCGGGGTTTATAAGCGGATTTAATTACGTCAAGATAAATGATGTAATCATAATGAACGGAAAAGAATACACAAGTAATGATGTATCAGATGATAACCCTATTGCGTTTCGTTTGGGACAAGCAGGAACTCTTGTTATGACAGGGAATGATTCTGTTACAGAAGGTGTTAATAAGATTGTTATAGAAGCTCTAAACCCCGAAGCAGGTGTTGTAAAACTATCGGTTGAAGATAATGCGTAAGAATAGGATAAAAGCCCTAATATATAGGGTGCGTATAAACGCACCCTATATACTGAACATTAAACAAACTAAACTATTAACCAAATACATGGTGAAATAATTCCATTGCTTTTTTGTTACAATTCTTGACAATGTGTCCTGTATACAGTACAATGTAATTATGCAAACTTATGAAATTGAATATCTAAAACTTCCAAACGGGAAAGCTCCAATTACAGAATGGTTAAATTCTCTTGACGGAAGTTTTAGAAAACGCATAAATCAAAGAATATTACGCATCGAAGAAGGTAACTTTGGCGACTATAAAAAGTTATCGGAAGATATTTCATAATTGCGTTTTGACTTTGGGAAAGGTTACAGAATTTATTACACAGAAATCAATGGAGTTGTTGTATTGCTAATAAATGGCGGTGATAAATCTGACCAATCCAAAGATATTGAAAAAGCTCAAAAACTTCTTGATGAATGGAGGTTATCACAATGAAAAACACAGGAAAATTTGACGAATATATTTTAAAAGATTTAAAAACTGATGAAGATATAAAAGAATGGATAAATATTGGTTTTGAAGAATTTCTGCAAGACAACGATTTGAACGCTTTTGTAAAAGCACTAGAATATGCTGTTCGTGCCAAAGATTCAATTTTAGGAATGTCCAAAAAGACAGGCATATCAAGAAGTAATCTTTATGCAATTTTTAATGGTGAACAACAACCGCAACTATCAACTGCACTAAAAATTATTAAAGAACTTGGTTATACTCTTAAAGTTGCATAAATGATGATTAAATTTATAGATGATTTACGAAATAAATTTGATTTTTTCTTGCGTTCGCATATTACTTTTTCACGCAAAAACTACCAAGAATTTGGCAGTTTTCACGAAGAATATTTGATTGAAAATTTTGAAAAATATAATTTATCCCTCTTAAAAGATTTGAACGAAAGAAATATCGAAGAAAATCTTTATTTCTTGAATATTT
>CACYKP010000039.1 GCA_902775025.1 uncultured bacterium
AGTGTGTAAAGAAATTGATTTTTAAACAACAAATACGGTGCTAGACCGCATCACTAAGCCAATTGAGGCAAAAATTTGAACTGCAAAAGTTCAGTTATTAACAAAACAGAAAATTTAAGAGGAGCAATACTTGACCATACTAAAAAAGTCATAGCGCTTATAAATAGAGGTCGATACCATCATGATTTAATCACCGGTGAAAGATTCTACGGTTAACAAAATCTAAGAATATATCGAGCTTGATTGCAACGGCAGCACAAGCCTTAAAAATTTTATTTTCAAAGTCCTTTATAAATCAAAAACAATAAGGGCTTAAGGAATATTCAGAATGAACAGATTTACAGAAGATTTAAAAAAAACAGAAGAATACGAAGAAGTTTTAGGAGCAGATGCATTCCCCCATCGTGAAAGAGGCAAGGCGGGGCGTCCTCTATCAACAGATAAGAAGATACAGATGAAATTATACAGTACTGAAGATAACAAGGAGAATCTTGAGTACATGGCCCGTCAGTATGGATTGAGCTCTTCTCAATTTGTTGAACTTGCTGTAAGTAGAATTTATGAAATGGCTCTCGATAAAAGAAGTGAATTTCTGCAAAGAGAAATGGTCTCTCAGGAAGAGTTTGACCGTCGAACTGACAAACTAACAAATAGACAGTGCCACGCCAGATGGATACGTGACCTAGAGTTGAACCTTCTTAGAAAGATTCAGTTTTCACAAGGAAAATTCAGTCCTGCAGAAATGATTGAGACCTTTGCATACATCAATCATCATCAATATGAAGATCAACTTCTGGTAAGAAGCTTAGAGTTCAAAAGACTACTAAAAGCAAAGGGATTTCGTGATGATGAGGTTAGCAAGATCACCAATTTCATCTTCAGGGTCATTGAGAACTTCTCTAACAACAGAATGCTTTATTTAACTGAAGCTTATAGAACTCTCTGGAAGATTGAGAACTTTTACTGCGAAAGCATTAGCGAACTAAAAATCAATCGTAAGGCAGAAGATATGAAGTTTTCAGAGAGTAACATGCTAGTAAAACTTTTATTGGAGGCTTAATATCTTAAAGGTGGAGTTCCATATACTCCACCTTTTCTACTATGAAACTGCGCTGTTATGTCAGCCTAGAGTCTCATCATAACCAACAGGTTCATTGGCAGATTCTCTATTTTCAAGTAACTCTTGAATAATCTCATCTTTGCAGGCTGTAAAAAAATCCACATTAGGATCTACAAGATTATCCATTCCAAGAAAAACATCAAAAAAAGTAAAGCTCAATGAGGACTGACGCAATGAGAATTGTCTATGCCCACCCTTAAATTCTTTGCGACCAGTCAAAAGCATTGCTCCAATATCAGAGATTTGGAATTGAAGACTGTTAATTAGTGACAGTTTTGTATAATCGAGCTGACTAACAGAAGAATCAGCACATTTTCCTCTTTCAGTTAGAAATTCCTTATATAGTTGGGTATCAGTTACATTTCGAAAAGCAGAAAAAACAACACTCTGAGTCTGAGCAATAGATAATCCTTTCTCGATCAAGTTAGAAAAATATTTTTTTTCACCTTCTATTATTTCAGGTTTTACTGTTGTAGATAGAGAATCATCAAGTTCAAGGAGTCGATCATGAATGAGACGTTCATTCATATACGCCAGAATTTCTTGTGCTCCTATTTCTGACCACAAATGTTTGACCTCTTTGATTGATACATTAGAAAACGAATAATTCAATGACTTAATTTTTTCTAAATTTTCAATGTAATTATCATTATCGTTTAGTTCCTCTATCATTATTTTCAGATTAACTTTTGTTGTTATGTAACGTACACTACCGATATCATCATTAAAAACAAAAGAGTCTAAAGGAGAATTTGGGTCAACAGATATCAATCCGGTAAAAATGCACTCCTTCAACCAAATGGAAAATGACTTTATCCTAGGAAATATTGTATTAAGAGCAGTCGCATCCTGATTTTCTAAGCTTAATAAAATTCCACTCTGATTTATCATTTTTAATGTTGAACATAAACAGCTTATGAAAATTTTATGTTTTAAAGATAGTTCTTCAAACTTGAAATAACGTGTCTGGTTTGTGTTGGTTACAAGGAAGGCGTGGATTTGATTTTTTCGTTTTTCTACAAGGAAAAGTCTTTTGGCTATAACAAAATCCTCCTTATCTTGTAACTCCTGTAACTTAGCTTTTATTCTTTCTTCTTTGTTCTTTCTTTTAGCTTTACATGAATCACATTCACAGTTTTCTTCGTCATTAAAATGACCGCAGTTTTTGCAAATATAATCATCCTGTTTGTAGCAATCATACTGTCCATTTCTACTTCTTACAGGGCGATACATAAACTCACCGCAATTTGGGCATTTTTTATCGGATTTAATTCTCTTTTTTAGCAGTTGAAACAAACTTCTTTTCTTATAGATTGGGTTTAAATTATATTTATCAACAAGTTCTTTTATTTGAAACTCGTCAGACTCATAGTCTCTTGCCAGTGCTTCATAGACAGCTTCTGTTAACTCATTTATTTCAAAAAATTCACTCATTTTGATACCCAATCATGCATTTTTTTTACAAAAATCGTCAAAAACGATGTTTTTTTTCAAAATACATAGATTTTTTTGTAAATTCTGTTAAACAAATATGAATTTTTACTGCAAAGAATTGCAAGAAGTAAATCCCCTTATAAAACAAAATGAAAACTGCAAGAGTCTCTTGCGACAAAAACATTAAGTTTTTGTGTTTTCAAAATCATTTTTTTGATTTTGCCCTCGGAGAGCAGGATCGGCAGTTTCAACCATGCATTGCATTTGGGGAGAAAGTGCCTATCCTGCACTAGAACTTTTGTATATTTCGTTTTACTGAAAAATTGGTCATGACCCATTTTTTCCAAAAAATTCATGACGATTAGGAAGAATTTTAGAAAATTTTCATCTAATCACTCGAATTCAGATTGATTTTCAAACGGTATTCAAAATAAAGAATAGTCGTTGCGAAAGCCAAGATTTACTCCTGGTTATCAAACCATAAATAACCAATAGTCTTTATTCATTGAATTCTATAAAATACATAGAAAAAGAGTGGGATAAAAAAAGTGTCACCACTGGTGACATTTTTTTTCATTCAATTTTGTGAACCAATAGACCTGCTCTATGTATTTATTATGACTTAATTTACTAATTTGTTGTTTTGTCACATAAATTTTATATTCTAAAAAAGTGTCACCAGTGGTGACACTTTTTGAATAAAGGAAAAAAATACTCATGAACCTATTAGATCCGACTTTTACAAATATATTACAAATAATAAAAGACAGTCGTGAAAATGCCTTAAGACAGGTTAATACTCAACTTATAATCATGTACATGAGTATTGGAAAAGTTCTATCTGAACAGACTAAAGTCGCCAGTTACGGTGATGATTATATGAATAGGTTGTCGGATTATATTCAGTCACAGTTCCCAGGAATCAAGGGATTCACCAGACGAAGCCTTTACAGAATGAAACAGTTTTACGAGGCTTATCATACAAATGAACAATTATCAGATTTGATTACCAAATTGAGTTGGTCTAGCCATATTCTAATTTTGTCTAGTTGCAAAACAGAGGAAGAACGTGAATTTTATTTAAGACTCTCTGTTAAAGAAAATTACAGTAAACGTCAACTTGAACGACAGATTGATACTGGGTATTACGAGCGTTTTATGCTGTCAAAGGGGAATTTACTACCAGAACCAGTAAAATCTAAACAGTCTCCGTTTTTAGACTCATATGTAATTGAGTTTCTGAATCTTCCAGAAACATTTCATGAAAACGATTTTAGAAAAGCCCTAGTTTCAAATATGAAAAACTTCATCCTGGAACTTGGAGGGGATTTTACCTTTGTTGGAGAAGAGTACCCTATTCAGGTTGGAGGTGAAGACTACAGGATTGATCTCCTGTTTTTCCACCGCAGCCTAAGATGTTTGGTTGCAATAGAACTAAAGGTAGGAAAATTCAAACCAGAGTACATATCAAAAATGGATTTCTACCTTGAGGGATTAGATAGGCAAATCAAGAAAGATGATGAAAATCCAAGCGTAGGCTTACTTCTATGTGCATCAAAGAATGATGAAGTTGTTGAATACGCAATGAGCAGAACGTTATCCCCTATGATGGTTTCAGAGTACAAACTAAAACTACCAAATAAGGATATCTTACGACAAAAATTACAGGAGCTTTCAGATACACCCGCTATCAGAGATAATTCAAAAATTGAATACTCAAAAGAAAAAGACATAGATGATTAATTTTTTCAAAATATGGCGCCAACACGATCAGATCATTATCTCAAATCTGTTGAAGCCTGATTTTCAACCAAATCGGCAGGTAATTGTGCCAATTTACAAATTTACAACTCTTTGTCAAAAGCCCGGTTTTATAGTCAGGCACGACAAAGTGCCAAGATTATTCACTAACTTTGGCTTTGTTCTTTCAAAATATGATTCAAAGGATTAAATCTAAGTTCGTTTAGCCTTGATTTTATGTCTTCCTCTAGCAAACTTACCAAGTGGCGTATCATCATTGATACTGGCCTCAAAACCGGTTTCTTTTAGATTGTCAGGAATGTCATTGCCTGTAGGCTCAGCCTCTTTGTAGACAATGCCGATAAGACCTTCATCATTCTCAAGCTCTGACATATCCCTGGTAAAGAATGCTTTCATGAACTTGAATCCATAATCATCTTTCTGTGCAAGCATTCTCAGTGTCTTGAAAGACCATGGTTTATTGTAGTGGTAAGGTATATTGTCCCTGATGTAGCTAAGAATATTGAATGCCATTTTGGTATAGATTGTGCTGTTGTTTATATAGTCTCTATTCCTTAATGGCAGTTGATCCTGCTCAAAGACCACATCCAGTACCCAGTGCATTGATTCAACCTTCCATCTCTGGAGAATGATTTTAAGCATGGTATCGGCAAATTCCTTATCCAGTCCATCTATAACCAGAGAGCTGATATAGAATCTGTCTTCATTCTCAACTATGGTATTAGAGTTTTTGTAAATTCTTGTGGTTCTTACTCTAATCACAGAATTGACATCAGGCCACTTTTTGCGCATTTCCTTAGAGAGAGCGTACTTGGCATCAAGAATTGCAATCTCTTTGCCTTCCTTTCTGCCATGAGCCTCAAAGACCATGGTAGATGAAACAGATTCTCCTGGATATTTATCCATATCGTAGAATTGAAATCCGGTTTTTACGTCATCTATCAGATTACCCTGATTGTCTTTCAGACAAACCAGAAAGTCGGCATTGGCATCAACCACAGCCTTTACTGTATATGGTCTGGTATTTATGGCATCCCAGGTGAGGATTGCATTTCTCAGATTCAGCGCTTTAATCATATCCAGAATTACTTCTGCTTCATGATTTTTCTTGTCTACAGTTCTCTGGGAAAGAGTAATTCCGTATGTTGAGGAATGCAGACTAACGATATCGATGCCAGAATCTTTTCGTGCATCATTTCCGTTCTTGCTTGATCTTGTTGCATTGATATTCTGTCCATCAGCTGCGATTACCTCTCTTTCTTTTAAAGGTACTGAACCCAATGTTTTCTCTGAGAGTTCTCTATGATTGGCAAAGTAGTTTGTTAGGAAGTTTACCGTTTCATCAGTATTAAGAATGCTTACTACTCTTCTTAAGGTCTGCTCTGATGGAACGTCATCAGACAAACCATAGAAATTTTCTTTAAGCCAAGGCTGCTTTTCTAACCAGAACAGTCTCTGTTCTCTTGCGTCATTACAGTTACATATTCTGGCTAAAATAACTATAGAGCATATGACACTCAGAGGATAGATAATGCGGTCCTGTGCTCGGGGATCAGTTAAATTCAGCTCAACAATTCTCTGAAGAAAAGAAGCATCGTTAATAGTATTGTCAAAAGCATCCTGGTCAGTTGAAGTCATTTTTATTCTTTTGTATCCGTTACAATTACAGGGAAAGGATATTAATTATTCAACATTAAGTTTGATCCGTGAATCACATTTTGAAAGAACAAAATCAGTAGGTTAACTAACTGATTAATTTACATTAATTTTTTAAATTACAAATTTGTAACTGTGTGAGCGCCATCATATGGTGTTGACGCCATATTTCAAAAATGATACAGTACTGTGTAATTTATTTTCGAGATCGAATGAAAAAAACTAACTAAGGAAATAGAGAAAATGGATATAAATAGTTACAATATTACAAGAGCCACCGGGGGGGGGTAACAGGTAATTTTTCTCACAAAATCAGCGTTGTATACTCATCAGACAATAAATTCGCTGAAATACTAGGTGTAAGCCTTGTTAGTTTATACGAAAATAATACTAATTTCTCTAATATCAATGTTTACGTAATTGACGAAAACATATCAGAAGAAAACAAAGAAAAACTTCAATCAATCCCAGCAAATTACAATCGAAGCCCAATAAACTGGCTTCATTCTCAATATTGCCAAGTGATTTAGATAGAGTGATTTACCTTGACTGTGACATTGTTATAAACAAGTCTCTAAAAGATTTATGGGAACTAGATCTTGAAAACAGTGTTGTTGCAGCACTTGATGACTGTTTTTCAAAATATTACAGAAAAAACCTTGGATTAGCCCCAACAGCAACTATATTCAATTCTGGTGTTCTTCTAATAGATTTACAATCATGGCGCAGTCATGGAATAGAAAACAAACTTTTAGATTTTATAAAATTAAAAAAAGGTAAAGTTCAACAATCAGATCAAGGTGTATTAAGTGCAGTCCTATCAGAAGAATGCCAACTCATTGACCCTAAATTCAACGCTGTAACCATTTTCTTTGATTTTAACTATCAGGAAATACTTACCTATAGAAAGCCGCCTAAAGAATACTATTCTGAAGAGATCATCAAAGAAGCCACAAATCACCCTTACATTATCCACTATACATCTTCTTTCTTAAGCAAACGCCCATGGATGAAAGGCTGTGATCACAGGTATGTATATAAATGGCTTTTCTATAAAGATTTGACTCCTTGGGTAGATAAACCTCTGTGGAAAGATAACAGAAATAAGATAAAGCGATTCTGTTACTTTCTAGCAAAACTTTTACCTAGAAAAGCATTGATATTTGTCGCCAGTATTTTTCAGGTTTATGTAAGACCGTTTAAGAACAGATTAGGCTTTTAATAATGAGAGTATTAATTTTGACTGCCGATTCCAACGGAGGCTATCCTGTTCCTGCTGTAAGAGGAGGCGCAGTATCAACCCTAATAGAACACATTGTGAGTGAAAATAATAGAAAACAGCTTTGCGATTTGGAAATTGTATCTTTTTATGACAAAAATGCACAAATAAAAGCTTGCCAGCAATATCCAAAAATTAAATTCACATGGATAAACACACCAAAGATACTAAAACTTCTTGATCTATGTGCATTCAATTTTGTTCGAATTCTAAGAAAAAATAAAAAGGCAATATCATTCAGATCTCCTTTTAGTTTGCTTTGGTACATATATAAAGCAAAAAGAATAGTTAATAAAACAAATGCAAATAAAGTTGTTATAGAAAACAATATTCCGCTAGTAAGGATAGTTAAAAAAAGTAAATTTACAGGAGAATGGTACTATCACTTGCACAATATTCCTCGAATAAATGCAGGATGTCGTAGCGAATTTAAAAAAATAACAAAATTTATTTGTGTAAGCAAATTTGTAGCAGAACAAATTACATCAAACAAAAGTGTGATAGGAAAGATCCCCCTCCATAAAACAGAAGTACTTTTTAATTGCGTCGATACTCGTTTGTTTAGACCAATCAGTAAAAATGATCCAAAACTTGTTGAGCTTAGAAAGAAATTTGGCTTTGGAGAAGATGATTTCATATGCATTTTTTCAGGAAGACTTTCTGAAGAAAAAGGTGCATACCAAATTTTAAAAGCTCTTCAAACAACTGGTGAAAAGATTAAATGCTTGATTGTGGGCAGTCTATTATCTGATTTTAATTCTATGACTGAATATCAAAAGAATTTATACGAACTTGCTAACAATATAAAAAGTAAAGTTTTTTTTACTGGTTATATAAGTCAAATAGATCTGGCTTATTACTACAATCTTGCTGATGTTGCAATTCTGCCTTCTATATGGGATGAACCTGCTGGTTTAACTAATATTGAAGCGATGGCGTGTGGGTTACCTGTTATAACGACACGATCAGGAGGAATACCTGAATACGTAGGTGATTGTGGAAAGCTTCTAAAGAGAGATGAACTATTAATACAACATCTGAAAGAGACTATATATGAGTTTAAAGAGAAATGGAATGAAGATAAATACTCTTATTCGGTTAAGCGAGTTCTAGAAAATTTTAACAAAAATAACTACTTAGAAAAATTTCTCTTTTGTTTAAATTGTTCTCAATCAAATGAAATTGGCTAGAAAACCAAAGCTCCCAACAAAGGTGACCATGTGATTGTTTATATAACAACTTTTTGTTCTTCATTATTGCTTTTTTTATTATTTGCAGGCGGTAGCAGAACAAAGCTTAGCAATGGAGAAAATACGTCTTTCAAAAGACTTGTCATATCTAAATTTGATTTGGCGGTGTTCATTGCAGCATTACCGCCAATGATTATTGCTGCCATAAGATACTATGTCGGAACAGATTATTTTGGGACTTACTATTCTGGTTTTTACAGAATATTAGACGGAAGCAATGTTGATGGTTTTGAATTTGGATTTTGGCTATTAAACAAGGCCATCCAGACAATTACTGACAATGTTTTTTGGTTGTTTATTTTTACTTCTGTATTATTCGTTGGTGGGGTATATAAAGCAATAGGTGAAATATCAGTTGATGTACCTTTAAGCATTATTCTTTTTTTTGTCACTCGATATTATTTTATTGGATTGAATGGAATTCGCCAATTTATCGGTCTTGCCTTTTTATTATATTCACTGAAATTTGTTTTTGAAAATAATCTAAAAAAATTTCTTCTCATTATTTGTTTAGCTTGTATGTTTCATCATACATGTGTGCTTTTTACTCCGATTTTTTTTATATCTAAAATTAGATTGAATATTAAGAAAATATTTTTCTTGGTTATTTGCGAGTTTTTTTTACTAAGTATAGCTTTACCCGTTGTTTTAGAATTACTTAATGGAACCAAATATGGATTGCTTATACCGAAATTTAATTTGGCCGGGGTAAAATTTACATTATTCACTTTTGTAATAAACTTGCTTCTTTTTTCTATCGGTTATATAGGAAGAAAACAAAAAGAGGACATTCGTTTTAATACAAGCGTAAATATTCAGTTCCTAGCATTACTCTCTTGTTTAGCCTTACAAAGTATTCCTTTAATTGAAAGAGTATATTGGATTTTCTCTTTTCCAATTATCGTAACATTTCCTTTCTTAATAAAAGGGTTAAAAAACAAAGGGACAAGAATCGCTACTAAATGGATGGTTGTGATTATTTTCACTATATACATGTGTTATGACATTTGTGTGCTTGGAGATCATGATGTACTGCCATATCAGACAATCTTCGACAAACTTCCAATACACAATAGTCTATGGGAAAGATATGGAGGTTTTGTTAAATGAAAGTAGTGAGCATAATTATCCCCGTATACAACGTAGAAGAGTACATCCATGAATGCATTGGTAGTGTTATCAAACAAAGCTACCGTGACTTAGAGATCTTCCTAATTAATGACGGTTCTACCGATAAAAGTGGCGATATATGCAAAGAAATCGCCAATCAAGATAACCGAATAATATACATAGAAAAAGAAAATGGCGGGTTATCTTCTGCTAGGAATTATGGTTTAAAAAAAGCAACTGGAGACTTTGTGTTTTTTTTGGATTCTGATGATTATCTTGCTCCGGATGCTATAGAAACTCTTATTAAAGAACAAGAACGTTCAAATTCAGATATTGTATCTTCAGGATTTGAAATAACAAAAAATAGAGCAGAAAAAAAAGCAGAAAAAAAAGAGTCAACTTTTATTACTGGTGATAGTAGTTTGTTTTTCTTACAAAAAATATCTAACCATGCATGCGCAAAACTTTACAAGAAAAAAATATTCGAAGGTATATTTTATCCAGAGAATCAGCACTACGAAGACGTTGCAACAACATTCAAATTATACGATAAAGCCCAAAAAGTGAGTTATACAGAAAATGGACTATATTGTTACCGTATTAGAGAAGGAGCAATTACACGTACTATAACAAACCAAGATATTAATGATTTGTGGAAAGCATATAACAATATAAAAGACTACTTTTCCATCCCTGATAACATCCAATCATTCTATGAAATGACTGTGCTATACACCATATATAGCAGATTATTAAGAAGCAGTTGCAACAGAAAAGAGTTCACAGAGCATGAAAAAAGAATATTTTCCGAACTTCGTACGTTTAATTTTAAACTATCATATTTTATAGGTAAATCAGCATGTTACCCTAAATTATTATTGCTCAAATATCATCTAACAAAACCTATTATCAAATTACTTAGTTTGAAATGTTATCTACAGTTTTGTAGAAAGAAAATCACTTTCAAAAAAAAATAAAACATTAACTATTTAAAAGCAGATAATCCACTTTCATATACTCAGATAATGGGACTTAACTTTATGATTCCTAAGACAATACATTACTGTTGGTTTGGAGGAAAACCTCTTTCAGAGGAAGCAATAAAATGCATTCAAAGTTGGAAAAAATTTATGCCAGATTACAGAATTCTTCAATGGAACGAGAGTAACTTTGACATAAATTTGTATAACTATTCAAAGCAAGCTTATCAAGAAAAGAAGTGGGCATTTGTTAGTGATGTTGCACGTTTTCATATCCTATTCACTCAAGGAGGAATATATTTTGATACCGATGTTGAGTTAATCAAGTCCTTAGAGCCTATTGTTACTGAAGGGGGGTATATAGGTTTAGAAAAAAAAGAGCCTTTTGTGTCAAATATAAGTTTAGAATTAGCTGCTAATCCTGGTTTGGGAATGGCTGCTCCTCCTGGTTTGGAATTATTTAAAGAAATACTTCATTATTATAAAAAGGAGTGTTTTCTTGATAGTCAAGGCAATTTTTCTGGTAAAACAGTTGTTCACATCACTACTGAAGCATTAATAAGACACGGTCTTACCAACACTAAATTTCCACAATTTATTGATGGTTTATTTATCTATCCAGATGATTATTTTTGTCCTTTAGACAGAAATACAGGAAAACTTAATATTACAAGCAATACCTACTCTATTCATTGGTTTTCTGCGTCATGGTTATCAAACTATTCTAAATTTAAATTAATGGTAAAAAGACTTATAGGCCCCAAATTAAGTGGAATCATAATTAAATTTAAAAATTATTGGCGTTAGAAGAGCTTTGTAGGATAGAAGAAATGAAAAAGATAGGCATAATTACTTTCTATAAAGATAACTTCGGATCAATTCTACAGTGTTTTGCAACAAAAAAATTTATCGAATCACTTGGGTATGAGTGCACTGTTCTATACGAAAAGGAAAATGAATTTTTCCTAAAAGTAAAAAGGATTCCTTCATTTATTAAAAGAGTTATTACGGATAAAAATTATCTAACAAAAAGAAAAATAATAATAAATAAAGGAAAAACTCTCGCTTTAGAGACTCAAAAAAAAATGAACACATTTGTAGAAGAGGAACTACAACCAAAAGGGTACACTTTTAAAAAATTAAAAAAAATAGAAAATAATTTCTTTAAATTTATAGTTGGAAGTGATCAAGTTTGGAATGCAAATAACCATATTCCTAAATCTCATTTTTTATTATTTACTAACAACAAAAAGAAAATAGCTTTTTCCGTAAGCTTAGGAACCGACTCCCCTAGCAAAGATTTTATTGTTTTTTTAAAAAAGAGGATAAATGGATTTATTGATATTTCTGTAAGAGAAGAATCTGGAATAAAAATACTGAAAGACCTCAATAAAGAAATTCCTATAAAAAGAGTTGCAGATCCTACAATGATGTTTTCATCTCATTTTTGGAGAGAATTCTATCTTCCTATAAAAAAAGAGAGATATCTCCTTGTTCATTTTTTGAATGAACCTAGTAGACTTGCAATTGACACAATAGAATTATTAAAAAATAAATACAAATTGAATGTAATTAGTATTGGTTATAAATATGAAATAGTTGCGGACTATCGCTGGGACTACGAAGACTGTTCTCCTTATACATATTTATCTTATATTGACAATTCTTTCTGCGTATGTACTGATTCATTTCATTCTACCTTATTCAGTATTAATTTCGAAAAACCATTTTTTGTTTTTGAAAGGCAATATCTTCATCATCATCCACAAACAAGCAGAATTACAGATTTACTAACGAGATTTGATTTAAGTGAAAGATTTATTAGTGAATTCAATCCAAATCTTAAAGTTATCTCATACACCCGAGAAAATATGCTCCTTAAAGAAATGGAGTTAACTCGAGAGTATCTAAAAGAAAGGTTAATTGAAAAATGATTATGCTGTCATGATGACAAATCAATTTCAAAAAAATAAGTTAAATTAGGAGTTTTTATTAATGACTCATTATTATTCAGCAGAAACAAATGTTCTATATTTACTTGCTTTATTAAAAGCTCACAAAATAAGAAATATTATTGTAAGTCCTGGAACAACAAATTTTACTTTTGTTGGAAGTGTACAGAATGATCCTTATTTCAATATTATTTCATGTGTAGATGAACGATCTGCTGCTTATATGGCATGTGGAATCGCATCGGTAACAAAAGAACCTGTTGTAATTTCATGTACAGGGGCCACGGCTTCAAGAAATTATCTTCCAGGTATGACAGAAGCCTTCTATAGAAAACTACCTATACTAGCAGTTACATGTACTAGAAACACAGCTCAACTACACCAAAATATAGATCAAATGATTGATAGAAGTGTTATACAAAAAGATGTGGCTAAAAAAAGTATTTATCTTCCTATTCCTCATTCTGAAGATGATAAATGGGGGTGCAGAGTAAAAATAAATGATGCTCTTTTAGAACTTAGACGAGACGGATTCGGTCCAGTTCACCTTAATATGACAACTGAGTACAATCAGGACTTTTCAGTTAAACACCTTCCTGATGTTACACCTATATTTCGATATACATTCCAAGATGAATTGCCTCAAATTCCAAATGGGAAAATAGCAATATTTGTCGGTGCACACTACGAATGGGACTCAGAATTAACACAAGCAGTTGAAGAATTTTGCGAAAAATATAACGCTGTTGTTTTGTGTAGCCAACAAAGTAACTATAAAGGGAAATATGGTGTTTTTATCAACCTCATTACTGAACAAAAATCATTTTCTTATGAAAAGCCAGACCTTTTAATTCATATAGGAGATGTTTGTGCAAATGCTACAGTAAACTGCACTTCATCTTGGAGAATAAATCCAGATGGAGAAATAAGAGATACATTTAGAAAGTTAAGATTAGTATTTCAAATGTCTGAGCTTAGTTTTTTTAGCTACTATAACAAGATTAAGCAAGATAAAAAAGAACAAAACTATTACCTTTATTTTCAAAATTTGTACGAAAAATTTTTATTAAAACTATGTAAAACAGATATTCCGTTTTCAAATATTTGGGCAGCAAAAGAACTTTATTCTCACCTACCGCAAAATAGTATCATTTTTCTTGGGATTCTAAATTCACTTCGAGCCTGGAATTATTTTAAAACAGATAGTAGTGTTCTTGCGTATTCAAACACAGGAGGTTTTGGCATCGATGGAGGCGTGTCTTCTATGGTAGGAGCTTCTATGGTCCGCTCAGATCGAATTTGTTTCATGATTACAGGAGATCTTGCTTTTTTTTATGATCTTAACTCAATAGGAAATCGTCAAATAGGAAAAAATATTAGAATTCTCCTTGTAAATAATGCAATTGGAGAAGAATTTAAACACAATATGACAGTAATTACCAAAGCAGGTTTTCAAGAAGAAGCAAATTATTATATGGCAGCACAAGGCCATTTTGGGAACAAGTCAAAGACGCTAGTTAAAGACTACTCAGAAGCTCTTGGTTTTAATTATTTATCAGCATCTAACAAAAGTGAGTTCAAACAAAATATTAAGAACTTTACCGATTCAAACTTAACTGATGGACCAATATTATTTGAAATATTCACTGATTATAAAGATGAAACAGATGCTATTGAAAAATTACAAACATTAGAGACAAATACATCAGGAAAGTCAAAGAAATTAGTAAAAAAAATACTCGGAAAAAAAGGAATTCAAGTAATAAAGAAGGTTTTGGATAAATGAAAATCTTGTTGATGGGAGGAACTGGTGTACTGGGAGCAGCACTGGGACCTTTTTTGTCTAGTAACCACATAAACTCAGTAGATGTTACATCAAGAAAAAAAAGGAACGGTCATGATAATCTAAATTATATTCAGGGGGATGCAAAAGAATTAAATTTCATTATTCCTTTGATACAAAAAGAAAATTACGATGTCATTGTTGATTTTATGCTTTATTCTGTTAATGAATTTAAGGAAAGAATCAATTTATTATTATCGAATACAAAGCATTATATTTTTATTTCCTCATCAAGAGTATATGCAGAGTCAAAACATCCTTTAACCGAAGACTCTTCTCGATTATTAGATATTACTAATGACTCAGAATACCTAAAAGACTTCGAATATTCATTATATAAAGCAAAAGAAGAAGATATTCTAAATAACACCACTAAAAAGAATTGGAGCATAATTCGCCCATATAAGACATACAATGAAGATCGTATGCAGTTAGGCGTCTTCGAGAAAGAACAGTTTGCAGATAGAGTTATTAGAGGGAAAAAAATAGTTTTCTTAAAAGACTGTATTGATAAGTATACATCTTTAACACACAACACAGATGTTGCCAAGGTATTAAGTGAAATTGCTCAACGAGCACCTTCAGGCAAAATTTACCAAATAGCCTCCCCACAAAGAAAGACATGGAATGAAATCTTAAATATATATGTTAGTGCTTTTAATTCACAAGGTTTTAATTTTGAATATGTGTTAACAAATGATTATAAAAGTGTAGCAAAAATTTTTCATAATCGTTACCGAATGAAATATGACGGTTTTTTAAATAGATTTTTTTCAGACTGTAGTATTCAGAAGGAGTTTGGTCCTTTTAATTGGATTCCATTAGAAAAAGGCCTCACTGAAAGTGTTGCTAAATACATAGATGAAAGAAAACACAGAATAGAGCAAATAGATTATACCCACGAGGCTTTTTTTGATCGAATTACAAAAGAAAGAGAACCAATTTCCTCAATAAAAGGGATTAAAAATAAAATTAAATACATTTTTTTTAGATATTTTCCCCAAAAAATTGTTTTCAGTCTAAGAAGCGAATAATTATATGAAAAAAGGAAAATATTCTACCCTCGGGAAAAACACATTATTATTTGCTGTTAGTAGTTTTGGAACAAAAATTATAACTTTTCTACTGGTTCCATTATATACATCAGTATTAAGTACAAATGATTATGGAACTATAGATCTAATAACAGCAGCTGTACAACTACTTATTCCAATATTGACACTAAACATTCAAGATGCTGTTCTTAGGTTTTCTCTTGACCGTTCTTATCGTAAAGAAGATGTGCTCAAAACATCTGTTCATATAACACTTGTTGGTAGTTTTATTCTTTTTTGCGGCATTTTGATTTTACAGCTTACGGGGATTTGTAGACTAAATATATATTATTTGGCATTTCTATTTGCTCAATATTTATTGAATTCCATAAGTAACATTTTTCAAATGCATCTAAAAGCTAATGAAAAAATATTAGTTCTAACTATTGGCGGAATAATAAATATATTAACGGTTGCGACCCTAAATGTTTTGTTACTTCTAGTTTGTAAATTGGGAGTAAACGGCTATATGTTGGCTAACACACTGGGACTGGCAATATTCGATATATACCTACTATTTTCAGGAGAAATTTACAAATCCATACATAGAGGAAATATACGTTTAGACTTGTTAAAAGTTATGGCTATATATAGTACACCATTAATAGCTAATTCTTTAGCATGGTGGGTTAATAATGCAAGTGATCGGTACATCCTAACAGCTTTTTGTGGCGTTTCTGAAAACGGAGTTTATTCAGTTGCGTATAAAGTTCCTACAATTTTGTACACACTTACAGGTATTTTCTACAATGCATGGTCCATTGCTGCAATAACTTATTTTGATAAAGATGATAAAGATGCTTTTATAGGAAATATATACAGCGCATACAGTTGTTTAGCTGTTCTGTCTTGTTCTTTCCTTATATTAGTTAATATTCCAATTTCTTCATTATTATACTCAAACGATTTTTTTCAAGCGTATAAATATGTCCCATTCTTAACTGTTGGGGCTGTATTTAATAGTCTTTCCTTATTTGAAGGTTGCCTTTTCGGGGCAATAAAAAAAACAAAAGTACTTTCAATTACAACAATAGTTGGAGCATTTGTAAATACAGTTTTAAATTTCATTTTAATATATTTCTTCGGAGCAATAGGGGCTGCAATTGCAACAATGATTGGATACCTCACTTCGTTTATAGCAAGAACATACATAATGCACAGTATCATAAAAATGAAAACAGATTGGGGAAAGCACAATATTTGTTATTCTCTTCTACTGTTTCAGTCATTTCTTAGCCTAAGCGAAAATAACGTTATATTTGAATTAATTGTTCTTATTTCAATGACATATATTTACAGAAAATTTTTTAAAGAAATAATTAAGAAATTTAATAAAAAACTATTTGTAAATTAAAGAAATTCATCAGCAGCATCTAATCCTTTTTACGTTTTTATACATCACAGCAACGTTGAATATTGTAGTCATCGAAATAAATCTTAAATCAAATTTTGTAGAAAAAACGACAGAATAAAAACATTGCAAAACAATGTCTGGAGTTTTGTTAAGTAAAAAAAACTGATTCAAAGTTAATTCATAACATAATCACAGAAATTCATGAGAAGAGAGAGTAACAACGAGGTAAATTATATGAAAACTTATATAGAATGCTTTGATCAAAAAAAATGGATTATATTAACCTTTTTTTTATTTTGAGTATTTTTTTTATTAATTCACCCTTTATACATTTTTGATACTGATGATTGGATCAATATTGGTCGAGAACGGCCATTGTATCCAAGCCATTATTATTTTAATCCAATTAAGGTTCTTCCAGAAATTCTATATCCTTTAATTTCAATTTCTAGCGTAAGGGTATTTTATCCATTGACAGGAGATTTTGTTGGTAGTATAGGGGGGGGGACAGCGCTAATTTACAGTGGCGTATTAACAGTCAACTCAATACTCATTTATAAACTACTTACATATTTCAAGCTAATAACTGTAGCAAATAACAACGATAAAGTCTTACTTTTCATTTCAACTATAGTAATAGTCCTTTCTTTTTTTTACTTTGGTAAGAATGGTAATTATTTGTTAAAAGAAGTAAACGTTACCTGCATTTATCATTATACAATTCCAGCTTTTCTTAATATTAGTGTTGTGCTTTTTCTAATGAACCATAAAGCACAAGGAAAACAAATTCTTTGCCTGAATAACTCTTACCTTAATTTTATTCTAATAATTTGCCTATATTTATGTATTTTTTCAAATCTATTTATAAGCTGTGTTTTACTATCATATGCCTCCTTTATCATCCTAAATTGTAGTGTACAAGAGTTTAGGAACAAAATTTCAACAATAGATTTTTTAATAAGAGTATTAAAGGGAAACTATCAGTATTTACTGCTTATAGTTGTATGGGGATTAAGCGCATATCTTGAATCAAAGGGAGGACGAGCTGCATCCCTAGGAATAAAGGCTCCATTTACATTCAACAGAGTTGAACAAGCCTTTTCATATTTCTTTAGTACAACTATAGATGCAATTGGAATAAAAAAAACACACATAATCTTATTATTAGCTTGTACTGCTTTAGCAAACCTAGCTTTAATAAGAAAAATCTTGACAAAAAAAATACAAAATCAAGATAAAACATTTCTGTACAATCAGATTATGTTATGTTGGATGATTTCTTTCATAATCTTCTATCAAATTCTATTGTCAGTAAAAACAGATTGCTGGTATCAACAAAGATCGAGTGTAATGCTTTGCTGGTTTATATGGATACTTTTAGAATTCTTTCTTTGTTTATTCTATATTAACCGTTTCATTTCTCACATTAGCGCATTTGTATCACTAATTCTTATAATATTAAGTTGTAACCTGCTAATTCAAAAACCTGTATTTGAAGAGACAAATATGCTTCCTAATACAAATATATTAGCAGTAAAAAAATTCAGTAACGACATTGTTGATCGGTTAAAAAAAGCGGAACAACAAGAATTCACTGAATTAAAGCTTCAGGTTCCAAACTTTAAAAGAAATGATAATTGGCCATTAGGTGTATACGCAGGAGATGCGATAGCAAACACTCTAAGAAAACACGGAATTATAAAAAGGAAGCTAAAAGTTGTAATTGTTCCAGACAATCAAATGAATAAATACTATTCCTTACCATAATTCTTTACAAGAAACAACTGGACCGAATTTAGATATTTTTTTTCGGTCCTTAATCTTAACTTAAGTTTCCAACTTTAAAAATTTAATTAAAAGCTGATTCTAAACGGATCAGTAGCTCTTTAAAAAGACGATCTTGATTTACCTAGTAGGTTGCG